>NZ_JBFAKG010000024.1:0-114306 GCF_040655595.1 Saccharopolyspora sp. NPDC050389 | reverse complement strand
GTGCGCGGTAAACCACGGGGGGCCTTTTTATTTTGGGCCGCCCATGCAACCCCAAAAGACTCACGGCCCCGAACGTTCGTGGCGGGCCGTCGGCGGCAGGGCTGCGGCCCGGGGAGAGCCGAGGGCCCGGGAGAGGCCTCGGGCCGCCGCCCGAACCACCGGCACCAGAGCCATCGGGTCGCTGGTTTCGGCCGGGACCACAAGGGACAGTGCCGCGATCACGCTGTCCGCAGCGTCGCGGACCGGGGCCGCCACCGAGAGCGTGGACAGTTCGATCTGGCGGTCGCTGATCGCGAAGCCGCTCTTCCGGACATCGGCGAGGACGGCGCGCAGCCGTCGCGGTTCGGCGATCGTCAGGTCCGTGAAGCGCTTCAGCGGCCTTTCCAGGACCGCTTCCTGCAGCTCGCGGTCGGCGTGCGCGAGCAGGATGAGGCCGACGCCGGTGGCGTGCAGCGGCAGCCTGCCGCCCGGCCGGGACACCACCGGCACGGCATCCCGGCCGGAGATGCGCTCCAGGTAGACGACCTCGTGCCCGTCGAGGACGCCGAGCTGCGCGTTCTGGCGGGTGGCCTCGTAGAGGTCGCCGAGGAACGGCATGGCGACCTCGCGCAGGAACGTGCCGCGCGGCGTCAGCGCCGCGAGCTCGTAGATCCGCAGCCCGATGCGGTAGCAACCGTCGTCGTCGCGCTCCAGCGCGCCCCACCCGGCGAGCTCGCCGACCAGGCGGTGCGTGGTCGTCAGCGACAGGCCGCTCTGGCGGCTGATCGCCGACAGCGTTAGGGACGGCCGCTCCGGCGAGAAGGTCTCCAGGATCCGGAACAGCCGGGAAGCCACGCTCGGCGCACTCGTCCCGCCGCGCTCGCCCATGACATTCCCCCCCGGGGACTCCGACCGGCCCATTCTCACCCGGCCGGATGCGCGGGGCGAAACCACCCGCTACCGCCCGCCGCCATGCGCAGGCCTCGTGAGTGATGGTTCCGGTTCTTACCGGAACCATCACTCACGAGCTCACGACGGAGCCATCGACGTTTCGGCGCTTCTCTCGGCGAGCCTCGGACGGCGCAGCACCGCAGCACGGAAACGGAGCGGCGTCCTCATGGTGAGTTCCGTGTCGTCCTCTGCATCCGGCGTATCCGCCCAGGTCGCTCCTCCGGTCCCGGGTCGCGGTTGACCAGCGAGTACGTGCGCAGCATGGGTCGGTTCACAACAACGCCATCATGACCGTCCTATTCGCCATCCTGGGCGCCAAATACCTCGGCGACGCGATCACCACCCGCACCACATGAGTCGTAGCTCGGCGGCAGGAACCTCGGGTACTTCCGCTCGCCCGCTCGCCGTGATCAGGCTTCGGTGAAGACGATCCGCTCCGGCTCGACCGTCAGGCGGATGTTCTGGCGGCGGACCTGGACGAGGGTTTCCAGCTCGGTGGCGTGGCCTTCCGGGACCGTGAACAGCCGGTCGTCGCGGGTGTCGAGGTACTCGGCGAAGCCGCCCAGCGACGCCCCGCCGGACTCCTCCAGCTCGAGGTAGTCGGCCAGCCGCCGGAACAGCTTCGGCAGCAGCACCGCCTCGTCCTGGAGTTGCTCGCGGGAGCGCACCCGCAGCCCTTCCAGTGTGGCGTCCTTCGCCCACACGCCCTGTTTCGCGTTCCGGGCGGCTATCGCGGCGTCGGCCATGCTCTGGCGCAGGTCGGGGAACAGCTTGGAGTAGAAGGTCGGGTACACCAGGCCCGCGGCCAGCAGCGCGTGGTTCGCCGATGCCTGCAGGCCCTTCGGATCCAGGTGGACGTCGCCGCCGTCGGTGGAGCGGCCCGGTCGCTGGCCGGGGAAGGCGAAGGCCACCGCACGGCCGTACTTGTCCGCGAAGCGGGTCAGGATGTGGCCGGGCGTCTCCTCGGGCGTGCTCGCCGTGACGCCACCGTTCTCGTTGCGTTCGAAAGCGGTGAAGCCCAGGTGCTTCAGCAGCGCATCCGAGGCGGCGTTCGCCAGTTCGGCGGGCTGGTGCCACATCTCGCTGCCTCGCGCCTGCGGCCGGTAGTGCGTCTCCAGCGCGTCGATGCCCTCTAATCGGAGTTGGGCCCCGCCGCGCGAGTTCAGCCGCACGGACAGGCCCGCCTTGGCGAACGCTTTCCGGTCGGTGGGGTAGAAGCGGATCGAGTCGCCGTCGGGCGAGGCGCCGGTGATCCGGAAAGTGCCCTTGATCAACGTGAAAGTCATGCTGATCACGGTATTGAAGGCGTCGTCCGCATTGGACCGCTTCCACCCGGACAGCCCAGTGCCCGAGCCGAGAGCCGCTTCACATCCGCCGTCGGCGCCGGGAACATCGCTCAGCGTGCCGAACCGGATGCGAAGCGCGATGATTTTCCGCCGGTTGTCGGTTCGTCGGCGCACCTCTTTAAGCTCTTCGGGTTGGGTCTTTTCGGAAAGCAGAGGTGGCGGTCGCGTGACTGAGCGGTCCATGCAGGTCACGCGTCGTGGACCGGCGTCGAAAGCCGCCGGCCGGTGGGCGGCGGTGCTCGGCCTGGTCTCCGCTCTGCTGGCGCTCGCGGTGCCCTTCCTGCCCGTCGAGCACGACATCACGACGTTGCGGTGGCCGACCGCGCGGGGCACCGAATCGGTGTCGGCGCCGCTGGTCAGCCACGCGCCGCTGTGGCTCGCGACGGAGGTGCCGTGCGCGGCGGCACGGAGCCTGGACGCGCGCATCGACGGCCCCGGCGTGCTGGTCGCCACGAACGCGCCGTCGTCGGAATACGGCGGGCTGACCGGACTCACGCTGCAGGTCGACGGCGGGCAGGTCGCGCTGTGGTCCAGGGGGCACCAGGCCGGCACCGCCGCGCTGCCCGCCGGTGACTGCTCGATCTCGGTGCGCTCGGACTCCGCCGGCACGCAGGCCGGCGTGGGCGGGGTCGCGCTGGCCGCCGTGCCCGGCGACAACCGGCCCCAGCTGACCGGCATCTACTCGCAGCTCGATGCCGCGGTCGACGACGTTCGCGGCCTGTCCTTCGAAGCTCGGGTGGACGACCGCTTCGCGAGCCAGGCGACGCCGCTGAAGGTCGCCGTGATGGTGCTGGCCGTCCTGGCGTTCCTCGGCTCGATGGTGGCGTTGCGGCGCATGGAGGTCCGCAGGCCGCCGCGCTGGGCGCCCGAACGGTGGTGGCGGCCGAAGGTCCGCGACGTGGTCGTCCTCGGCGCGCTGGGCGTGTGGTGGTTGATCGGCGCGATGACCGCCGACGACGGCTACATCCTGACCATGCTGCGTGCCTCCGACAGCGCCGGGTACGTCACCAACTACTTCCGCTGGTTCAGCAACCCGGAATCGCCGTTCGGCTGGTTCTACGAGCTCTACGCGCTGTGGGTGCAGATCTCGCCCGCGACGCCGTGGGTGCGGTTGCCCGCGCTGTTCCTCGGCGTCGTCAGCTGGCTGCTCCTCAGCCGTGGCGTGCTGCCGCGGCTCGGGCAGCAGGTGCGGCGCAGCGAGTCCGCCGGCTGGGCGGCGGCGGCGGTGTTCCTGGCCTTCTGGCTGCCGTACAACAACGGTCTTCGCCCGGAACCGGTCGTAGTGGCGTTCTTCCTGCTCGCGCTGTGCGCGGTCGAACGCGCCGTGGCCACTCGACGGCTGACGCCCGCCGTGCTTGGGCTGCTCGCGGCGGCACTGGGCCTGGGGGCGAATCCGCACGGCATGGTCGCGATCCTGCCGTTCGTCGTGGCCGCGAAGCCGCTGCTCCGGATGCTGTGGCAGCGGGTGCGGGAACGCGGCGCGCTGCCGGTGCTGGCTCCCGTCGCGGCGGCCGGGCTGGTGATCCTGGTCGGCGTCTTCTTCGACCAGACGCTGCAGTCCGTGCTGGATTCCGTGGCGCTGAAGACCAAGTTCGGGCCGAACGAGCAGTGGTTCGAGGAGCTCAGCCGCTACGACCGGCTGTTCGGGCCGTGGCCGGACGGGTCGTTGACGCGTCGATTCCCCGTGCTGCTGCTCATCTTGTGCATCGTGGCGAGCGGCGTGGTGCTGCTGCGCCGGGCCAAGATCCGGGGCGCCGCGCTCGGCCCGAGCCGCCGCGTGCTGGCGGTCGCCGCGCTGAGCTTCGTGGTGCTGGCCATGACGCCGACGAAGCACACGCATCACTTCGGGATCCTCGCCGGAATCGGCGCGGTGGTGGCCGCGCTGACGGCGCTGGCGACGAGCGCGGCGGTGCTGCGGTCCCGCCGCAACCGGGCCGGGTTCTTCGCCGGCCTCATGGTCATCTGCGCCTTCTCGGTCACCGGCACGAACTCGTGGTGGTACGTCTCCGGCTGGGGCGTGCCGTGGTTCGACCGGGCGCCGAGCCTCGACGGGCGGAGCGCGAGCACGTACTTCCTGGCGGCCGCGGCGATCGCCGGCGTCGTCGCCATGATCGAGCACCTGCGCCACGACGAACTGCCTGTGATCACGCCGGAGGCGCGGCGGCGGGTGCTCAGCCTCGGCGCCGCACCGCTGACGTTCACCTGCGCGATCCTGCTGGTCGGCGAGGTGGCGCTGTTCGCCGCGGGCATGCAGCGGCAGCGCGACGGCTACAGCCTCGGCGCGGACAACGTGAAGCAGCTCGCCGGTTCCAGCTGCGGGCTCTCCGACTACGTCGGCGTCGAGACCGATCCGCGGCGCGGCGTGCTCGCGCAATCGCACATCCAGCCGCGCACGGAGAGCGCGGCGTCGGCGAGCCGGCGCACCAAGAACAAGTCCGCCGACTACCTCGCGGCCACCGCGACGGGCTTCCACCGCTTCGGCTACCCGGAGGGCAAGCACTGGACCCCGCCGTTCGGGTTCGGCGGCGACGACGCGCCGGTGTGGGGCACCTACGCCGCCGACGGCCCGCTCACCGGCGAGTTGCGCACGCCGTGGTTCGACCTGCCCCCGCAGGCCACCAGCGGCGAGGCCCCGGTGGTGCTGTCGTTCGGCGGCGACGCGACGGGCGTGAACGCGCTCGGCGTCGAATGGGGCCGGGACACCCCGGAGGGCTTCGAGATCCTGGGCCGCGTCGACGTCGCCCAGCTCAGCGGCATGTGGTTCGACCGCCGGTTCGTCGTTGACGGCGCGACCAAGGTCCGGGTGGTGGCCGTGGACCGGAAGATCGATGCCGGTGGCTGGATCGCAGTCAGCGCGCCGCGTGTCCCGCAGCTGACCAGCATGACGCAGGTGATCGGCGATGCGCCGGCCTTCGTGGAGTGGACCGCCGCGCTGGTGCATCCCTGCCTGAACCTCGCGCGGCTGCACAACGGGGTCGCCGAGTTGCCGCAGTTCCGAGTGGCCGGCGGCGGGATCTTGCGCGACATGGGCCAGAGCTGGTCGGCGCCGGGCGCCGGCGGCCCGTTTGGCTGGCTCAACGTGGCGGGCAGCGTGCGGACGATGCCGACCTACCTCAAGGGCGACCTGCATCGCGACTGGGGCACGCTGTACCTGGTGGACGCCTACCAGTCCGGCGCGCTGCCTGCGGAGGCCGCGATGGAGGTCCACCGCGAAACGCACTGGGGGCTTTGGAGTCCAGGGCCGCTGACGAAGGCGGTGAAGCTGCCCGGCGGTGCGCCCAGTTCGACCGGGCGCACCGACATCCGTCCGCTCGACGGGATTCCGACCGGTGACGCCACGTGATCGGCTGTGAGCATCGCCATTCCGGCGGGGTTGTGGCGACCTAGATCGCTTAGGATCGCTAACCAACGAGTCGGAACCCCTTAGCCCGGAAGACGAAGCATGCCTCGCGCTCGAGAGCGGGTGGCCCGGCGCCGCCCGGCCGCCATTATCGTCCACTGTGGAATTCGTGTGTGCCGGGGAGCGGAGGCGTCGTGTCCGGCGTGATCCAGGGCTTCGGCGTCATCGCCGCCATCGTGCTGATCGGCTACCTGCTGGGCCGCGGCGAACTGCTCGGCGAGAACGCGCGCGAAGCGCTGACCAAGCTGTCGTTCTACGTCGGAACTCCCGCGCTGCTGCTGCAAATGCTGTCGGAATCCGATGTCTCGGTCATCTTCTCCGCCCCGCTGCTGGTCAGCGCGCTGAGCACGTTCGCGGCGGCGGGCCTGTTCGTGCTGGTCGGCCTGCTGCGCAGGTGGAACATCCGCCGCACGACCATCGGCGCGCTGTGCTCGAGCTACGTCAACGCCGGCAACCTCGGCATCCCGATCGCCGTCTACGTGCTCGGCGACGCGAGCCTGGTCGCGCCGGTGATGCTGTTCCAGTTGCTGGTCATGACGCCGATCGGGCTGACCGTGATCGACTTCTCGCAGGCGGGGGAGCGTTCCTCGGTGTGGCTGCGGATCCTCGCGCCGTTCCGCAACCCGATCGTCATCTGCTCGCTGATCGGCGTCGCGATCTCGTTGAGCGGCTGGCGGATTCCGGCTCCGGTGCTGGAGCCGATCACGCTGCTCGGGCACTTGTCCGTGCCGACGGTGCTGCTTGCGTTCGGCATCTCGTTGCGTGGCAGCGCGTTGCCCGCCGGTGGTGCGGAGCGGTGGCCGGTGCTGATCTCGGTCGGCCTGAAGTCGGTCGTGCACCCGGTGATCGCCTGGGCGATCGGCGCCGGCCTGTTCGGGCTGGAGGGCGCGACGCTGTTCGCGGCGGTGGTGATCTCCGCGCTCCCGGCGGCGCAGAACCTCTTCGTCTACGCCTCCCGCTACAACGTGGGCGTGCGGCTGGCGCGCGAATCGATCCTGCTGTCGACGATCCTGTCGGTGCCAGTGCTTTTCACCGTCACGGCACTGCTCGGCTGACGTGCCCGTGCGCCTCCGGTCGGCACCCCGGAGGCGCAGGGCCCCTCGCCGGTCAGCCCACGTTGAGGTCGACGCAGGCGTAGAAGGCGTTGGCGGTGTCGGCGATGTTCCAGACGGCCAGCAGCTTCTGCTTGCCGCTCACGCCGCCGAGGTCGACGGTGTGGGAGAACCGGTCCGGCGGCTGGGCGCCGTGGTCGTCGAACACCGCGACCCGGTTGCCGCCGATGAAGTACTCCCACGTCGTCGTGGAGTGGTTGGCGGTGATCGTCCAGTTGAAGTTCACCGTGTTGCCGACCTGCGTGGCCTTCCAGCCCTTGCTGTCGTCGTCGAGGTCGGCGAACCGGCCGTTGCCGCCGCTGCAGCTGGTCAGGCCCTTCGGGCCCTCGACGCTCTGCGGCTCCCACTTGATCTCGCCGCAGGGCACCGTCCCGGCGGCGCACTGGGCCTGGCGGCTCGGCGGCGAGTCGATGTAGCCGTGCGCGCCGGCGGTGCTGGTGGGTATCGCCACCAGGAAGGGCGCGATTGCCGCGCCGACGGCAGCGGCGGCGAGCCTTCGCTTCGAGTTCATCTCAGCTCCTTGTCAGTGCGGCCGGTGTTCCCGGCCGGCGGACCCCCCGAAATCCGGATCGGCGGTCGGCGGATACGGCGCGCGGCGCCGGAGGAGCGGGAGGAGACCGGCCTGTCGACGACCGCACATCGACCGGGCCTTCCCCGAAGAACAATGTGGTCTGGACCATACTGAGGCGGCAGAATTCGGTCAACACCTGCGAAAACAGTCACCGCGATGGACCAGGACCACTCCGATAAGTGGTCCGCCTTCGGGAATCGCGAAACTGTCGGGGGTGCGCGGGAACATGCGGGTGTTCGCCGAAGTCGGGCCGTCGAGGAGGCGACCGACATGAATCCGCAGCAGCACATCGCCGACGCCCGCGCCGCGCTCGGCGCCGCCGATCTCGTCGAGACCGGTGATCCGGTCGCCGTCCTCGACGACCTGGCGGCGATCGCCGAACTTGTGGGCCGCCTGGCCGAACAAGCCCGCCGGGACTTGGCCAGCTGGGCGACCGTCGGCCCGCACCTGGCGCAAGCCGGGGATCGCGCCGCCGCGCTGGCGCGCAACCTGCAGCACGCGGGCGGCACCCTCGCCTACAACGCGGCGCCGCCTCGCGCGGCGGCCTCCTGAGATCATGGGAGCCGTGACAACCTCTGGCACCACAGGTTCCAGCCCGCGGCGTTTCGCCCAGATCGACGTGTTCGCGGGCCCCGCCTGCTCCGGCAACCCGCTCGCGGTCGTGCTGGACGCCGAAGGCCTGACCGACGACCTGATGCAGAGGTTCGCCAGGTGGACGAACCTCTCCGAAACGACGTTCCTGCTACCTCCGACCCAGCCCGGCGCCGACTACCGGGTGCGGATCTTCACGCCGTCCGGCGAGCTGCCCTTCGCCGGGCATCCCACCCTGGGCAGCTGCCACGCCTGGGCGAGCGGCCGGCCGGAACCCGTTCCGGACCGGATCGTCCAGGAGTGCGCCGCGGGGCTCGTCGAGGTCCGCACGACCGCTGCCGGATACGCGTTCGCCGCGCCGCCCCTGCTGCGCTCCGGTCCGGTCGACCGGCAGCTGCGGGACGAACTCGCGGCCGCGCTGGGCCTTTCGCCCGACGACATTCGCGATGCGCAGTGGGTCGACAACGGGCCGGGATGGGTTGCCGCCCTGCTCGACAGCGCGCAGGCGGTCCTGGACGTTCCGCTGCCCTCTGGGCCGCTCAAGGTCGGCATCGTCGGGCCGCACCCGCCCGGCGCGCCGTACGACTTCGAGGTGCGCGCCTTCTTCCCGGAGTCGAGCGGGGTGATCGAGGATCCCGTCACCGGCAGCCTGAACGCGGGAATCGCGCAGTGGCTGATCGGCACCGGGCAGGCCCTCGAGCACTACACCGTCCACCAGGGCACCGCAGTGGGCGCGGACGGCCGCGTCGTGATCGATCGCGACCGGGACGGCACCATCTGGGTCGGCGGCGCGGCGGTCACCCGCATCCAGGGCGAGGTGCGGCTCTGATCCCGCCGCCGCAACGGGAATCCCGTTGTCCACTGTGGATACCAGTGTGCGTCGCATTCGGATGGCTCACCGTGTGCGTTCCGCCGGGCGCGTAGGGTGGCCGGGTGGGTGATTTCTGGGATCCCGCCGGGGCTGGAGTGCTCCGGCTGCCGTCCGGCCGTCTCGTCAGGGGCCGCGGCCTGCGAAAGCCGCTGCCTCCCGGATCGGTGCCGGTCTTCGCCGTCTACCTGCTCGGCAAGACGCCGCCGGAGGTGGAGTGGGAGAGCCGCTGGCTGCGCTGGCCGGACTTCCGCCTGCCCAGCGACCGGGCGCAGGCGCGCGAGATCCTGCGCGAAGCGTGGGAACGCGCCGAGGCCGAGCGGGTGGAGCTGGCTTGCGCCGGCGGGCGAGGCAGGACCGGCACGGCGCTGGCCTGCCTCGCCGTCATCGACGGAGTGCCGGCTGACGAGGCGGTCGCCTACGTCCGGGCGAACTACGACTCGCACGCGGTCGAGACGCCCTGGCAGAAGCGCTACGTCGCCCGCTTCTCCGCCTGATCGATCACGCGACCAGGCGCAGCCAGGCCGCCGCGAGTGCGGCGTGACCGGCCGGCGTCGGGTGCACGCCGTCCGCGGTCCAGTACTCCGGCCCGGTCGTCGCGGCGAGCTCGGCGAACATGCCGTCGGCGGCGAGCAGGTGCGCGCCGTAGCCGCGGGCGAGCTCGCGCACGACCTGGATCTTCGGGTCCAGGTCGGCGCGCCATTCCTTTCGCTCTTCCTCTCCGATGAGCGCGCCACCGGCCCCGGCCTCGACGACGCCGTGGATCGGCAGGAGGAACGGCTCGATGAGGATCAGCTCCGTGCCCGCCTCGGCCAGCGGCGCGAGCAGGCGGTCATAACCCGCTTCGAACTCCTCCACGGGAATCACGTACCCCGTCGGGTCTAGCGTGTGCCAGCCCATGTCGTTGACCCCGACGAGGATCGACACCACGTCCGGGCGCGCGTCGAGCACGTCTGTCTGCCAGCGGGCTTCGAGGTCCATCACCTTGTCGCCCCCGTTCGCGGTGTTCAGCCAGGTCACGGGCCGGTCCGGGTGCCGGAAGCCCCACTCGCCCGCGACGCGCAGCGGGTAGCCGAACCCGAGACCCTCTTCGCTCTCCAGCCGTTGGCAGTCGGTGATCGAATCGCCGGTGAACATCACGGTGCTTCCCGGTCGGAGGGTGATCGTCATATTTGCTCCTGGAACTCGGTTGGGAAAGAAAGGGAACGGGGTGGCTGCACTAGATTTCCGGGCTGCCGAACCACTGGCGGGCGGCTCGCTCGAACGCTTCCCGGTCGGGGTCGCGATCCCCTGCCCAGGCGACGATGCCGTCGGGCCGGACGAGCACAGCGCCCAGCCCGAGGTCGTTTCTCGCCGGCCCGGCGGCATACCGCATCCGGCTTTCCCAGCCCATCGCCGAACCGTGCAGGCGTCGGTCGGCGCTGAAATCGAGTGCGACGCCTCGTCCGTCCTGCATCAGGTCGCCGAGGCGAGTGCCGTCCTCGAGACGGAAGTCCGGGGCGTTGCGGCCGACCAGCGGCTGCTCGCTGCCGAGGTCGTGGCGGATCGACGATCCCGAGATCTTCTCGAACACGTAGGTCGTTCCGTCCCGGGTACCGAGCAGGTCGCGAATCACTCCCTGGATCGCCTGGGCATGCGGGTCCGGCCGCATGGCCGCCGACTGGGCGCGGGTCCAGTCGAGCGCCCAGGCGCCGATCGGATGGCGCTCGCGGGTGTAGGTGTCGAGAAGTCCGTCCGGCGCGTGCCCGTGCACGGTCGCCGCGAGCTTCCACCCCAGGTTCGTGACGTCGCCGATGCCGGTGTTGAGTCCCTGCCCGCCAAGGGGGGAGATAAGGTGCGCGGCGTCGCCCGCGAGCAGAACGCGTCCCTGCCGGTAGGTCGTCGTCTGCATCGCCCGGTCGGTGAAGCTCGAGGCGAGATGGACGTCGCTCAGTGTCACGTCGGTGCCGGACACGCGGCGCAGCACCGCCTGGAGATGGTCGCGTGTCGGCTGCTGCGAGCGATCGAACGCGCCGCCGTCGAAGTCCATCATGCCGATGTGCCCTTCCGCGGGCATCTGGACGTACATGCCAGTCGGTGTCAGGTTGATCCCAGGCTTCAGCTTCTCGGGATCGGCGATGGTGGCGAGCACCACGTAGCCGGTGAACTGCGGCTCGGTGCCGACGAAGTCGAAACCCGCGAGCCCACGCACCGCACTGCGTCCGCCATCGCAGCCGACAACCCAGCGCGCCGCGTACTCGTGCTCGCCGGTGTGCAGGACCACGTTCTCGTCGTCCTGGGCGATGGCGGAGACCGTGACGCCGCGCCTGATCTCCACGCCGAGCTTGACGGCCCGCTCGGACAGCACCGTCTCGACCGATTCGAGGCTTGTCATCACGACCTCCGGCGCCGGGCTGGGCAGCCGAAACGGCAGGGCGGTGACGTCGACCTTGGCCGGATCGAGCACCATGCCGGCGAAGTGACCCGCCCCGCGAGGGGGTGACGGCTCGTCCGCGTCGGGGTTCGCGCCGGGATCGTCGTGCACGCCCGACGCCGTCAGCAGCGGGTCCAGCATCCCACGGCGGTGGAACGCCTCGACCGACGTCGCGAACAGGCCCCGCAGCCCGAGCGGGTCCGCCCGCCACGGGGAGCCGGGCTCCGGCTCCCGCTCAAGCACCAGGACGGAGCAGCCCGCGAGGCCAAGCTCGCAGGCTAGGAAAAGACCAACCGGGCCGGCGCCCACGATCACTACGTCATGCATGAGAAATCCCTTCCGAAGCCGGTTCTCGGCGACACGCCAAGGCTGCTGCGGGCCGCTCACACGGGGCGCACATGGCGCTGACATGGGGGCCCATGGTGCTCACACGGGTGCGCACGCGAAGATCAGGGAATGGACGGGGGTGCGCGGCTGCGCGTCACGCTGCTCGGCGCCTTTCAGGCGTCTCGCGGTGACACGGCCCTGCCCGTTGCGGGTGCCCGCTTGCAAGGTCTGGTCGCGCGGCTGGCGCTGGCTGGCGGGCGTGCGGTCGAGCAGGGCGTCCTGGTCGACGCGATCTGGGCCGAGAACCCGCCGGCCGGCCCCGCCCACGCCCTGCAGGCCCTCGTCTCCCGGCTGCGCCGGACCCTCGGCTCGGCCGGCGACGTCACACAGCTCGCGGGGGGCTACCGGCTGGCCGTGGACGCCGCCGATGTGGACGCGCTGCGGTTCGAGCAGCTCGCCGCCGCCGGCCGTGACCGCCTGCGCGCCGGCGACCTGAATGCCGCGGCGGCCGTGCTCGGCGAGGCCGTGGCGCTGTGGGGCGACCGTTCCGGCGCCGAGCCCGCGGTCGTCGCCGCGGTAGCGCCCGCCGCCGCGACCCGGCTGGCCCACGCCTCGATCGAGGCCGTCGCCGACCTCGCCGACGCCGAGCTGGCGCTGGGCCGTGCCGACGCGGCGGCCGCCCGCCTGACCGCCCTTGCTCTCCGAGCACCCCGTCCACGAGCGGACGGCCGCGCTGCTCATGGACGCGCTCGCCGCCCAGGGTCGCCAGGCTGAAGCCCTCGCCCAGTACGAGCGAGTCCGCGAAACCCTGTCCGACGTCCTCGGCACCGACCCGGGCGCCGCCCTGCGCGAGCGCCACCTCCGCCTGCTGCGCGCCGAGCAGCCCGCGCCCGCCGCGCAGCCAGGCCTAGCAACCTGCCCGCGCCGTTGACCAGCTTCCTCGGGCGCGACGACGACCTCGCCCGGATCGACACGCTGCTCGCCGCCGGGCGCCTGGTCACCGTGATCGGTCCCGGCGGTGCCGGCAAGACGCGCCTCGCCGTCGAGGCCGCCCGCCGCCACCGGTCCGAGTACCGGGACGGTGCCTGGATGATCGACCTCGCCTCGGTCACCGAGCCGGCCAAGGTCGGCGCGGCGCTGCTGGCCGCGATCGGGCTGCGCGGCTCGGCGCTGTTCGAGGCTTCGGCCAGGCTGCGCGGCGACCTGGTCGGCGAGCTGGACGTGCTGGCTGACCAGCTGGGCGGCCGGCAGAGCCTGCTCGTGGTGGACAACTGCGAGCACCTGATCGACGCCGTGGCGCACCTGATCTCGGCGCTGCTGACTCGCTGCGCCGGGCTGCGGGTGCTGGCCACCAGCCGGGAGCCCCTCGCCATCGACGGCGAGGCGCTGGTCCCGCTCGGCCCGCTCACGCTGCCCGAGCCGGACGCGGACGTCGAGCAGGCCCGCCGCGCGGCGTCGGTGCGCCTGTTCGCCGAGCGGGCGGCGGCCGTGCGGCCCGGGTTCGACGTCGACGAGCACAACCTCGGCGAGGTGCTGCGCACCGTCCGCAGCCTGGACGGCATGCCGCTCGCGCTCGAGCTGGCCGCGGCCCGCCTGCGCACGCTCTCGCTGGCCGACCTGGCCGCCGGGCTGTCCGACCGGTTCCGCCTGCTCACCACCGGCAGCCGGACCGCCTTCCCGCGGCACCGCACGCTGCGGGCGGTCATCGCGTGGAGCTGGGACCTGCTCGGCGCGGACGCGCGGACGGTCGCGGAGCGGATCTCGGCCCTGCCCGGCGGCGTCACGCCGGCGTCGGCAACCGCGGTCTGTGCTGGCACCGCGGTGCCGGTCGGTGAGGTCAGGGAGCTGCTCGCGGGCCTGGTCGACCGGTCGTTGCTGCAGCTCGCGCCGGACACCGGCCGGTACCGGATGCTGGAGACGATCCGCGAGTACGGCCTGGAGAGGCTGGCCGAGCAGGGCACCCTGACCGGCGTGCGGGACCTGACCGCCCGATACTTCGCCGAGCTGGTCGCCCGCTACGACTCGCTGCTGCGCGGCCCCGAGCAGCTCGATGCACTCCGCGTGCTGCGCGCCGAGTACGACAACCTGCTCGGCACCCTGCGCCACTTCTGCGATATCGGCGATGCCGGCGGTGCGATCGGGCTCGCGGTGAACCTGATCTGGTACTGGCAGATGCTCGGCCGGCACCCCGACGCGGCCTACTGGCTCGGCGAGGCGGTCGCGGTGCCGGCCGAGCGGCCGAGCGTGGAGCGCGACATCGCCGAGGGGACGTTGCTGCTCAACGCCATCGCCACCCAGGGCTCGCTGGTCGATGACTCGATCAAGGAGCTGCGGGCGCTCATCGACCGGCTGCTGAGCTATCCGGAATTGCCGGACATCGGCGGCGCGCTGATCGCGGTCGGGCTGGCCTCCCTCGAGGAGACCGAGGCGTCGTCGGCGATCATCCAGCGGCTGGCCGACGGGCCGGACGGGTGGCTGGCCGGGCTGGCCCGCATGTTCCGTGCCCAGTCCGCCGAGAACGAGGGCCACCTCGGCCAGGTCCGGAGCGACGTCACCGCAGCACTGGACTGCTTCGCCGAGGCGGGCGACCGCTGGGGTCTGGCCACGGCCCTGCCGCTGCGCGCGCTGCTGCGGCAGTACGACGGCGATCTCGACGGCGCGCTGGCCGATCTGAACGAGGCCAAACGGCTGGCCCGCGAGTTCGGGTCGCTCAGCCTCAGCGACGAGATCTTCATCGACCTGCGCTGGATCGATCTGCACGTGCGGCTCGACGAGACCGCGCGGGCAACCCAGATGATCGCCGCGACCCGGGAGCGCGCGCTGCGCTCGGCGTCGCCCGAGATGGCGATTCTGCTCGACGCGCGCGAGGCAGACCTCCAAGTGCGAATCGGCGACCTGGACCGGGCGCGCGAGCTGATCGAGGCGGCCGAGGCCGGGTTGTCCGAGCAGCTCCCGTTCGGCGGCGACCAGGGGCAGGCGCTGATCGGCGCGGTGCGGGGCTCGCTCTGTCTCGAGCTCGGCGACGCGCCGGGCGCCGAGGAGGCGCTGGGCCGGGCGTACGCGGCGGCGGTCGACAGCAAGGACATGCCGATCGTGGCGACGGTGGCGGTGACCGTGGCAGGCCTCGCCGCGATGTACGGGCGGTACGACGACGTGGCCGTCATGCTCGGCGCGGCGGCCCTGACCCGGGCCGATCCGGCGCGGCTGCGCCGTGCGGCGCTGCCCGCGGCGGACAGCGCCGCGCCTTCGAGCTGAGCGGCGTGCTGCCACCAAGAGGCGGACTTCGCCGTCCGGCTACGCGCGACCTTCCTTGAGGATCTTTTCGGCGAGTTCGACCGCGAGGCGCCGCACGCCGTCCGGCAACTCGCCCCGCCCCGCCGCCAACGACAACTCGTCGAGCAGTCCCACCACGACGTAACGCTCATACGGCACGATCAGCGCCCGCCCGACGGCCGCTTCGGCCTGCTCCCGGCGGGCTTCACCGCGCAGCTTCTCCGCCGCTGCCCGCAGCAGCTCACGTTCCTGCCGGCGCCGCCAATCCCGAGGTCCGGTCATCGCTGGCCTGTCCCCACCCCGTCGACGAGGACCGCACCGGCGCGGCGCTGGTAGAGCTGTCGTTGCGTGGTCACCGCCGTCGGCCCCGCCAGGACGAAGGTGATTGCGCAAGCAAGTACTCGAACATGAGTTCTAGTCTGACAAAGTCGCCCCTTGATCGCATCTCGCCGCTGACCTGCGGCGACAGAGCGGTTGTCGTCACTTGCCATGTGCCCGTCGGCATGAACGCGCGTTGCCAGACGCACGATCAGTGGCATGAGCGTGCAAAGGGACGGGTTGCCGGTAGCCGACGTGCGATGCGCTGATCTGCTCGCGTGCCGCTTGCTGCTGATTCAGTCCGAGCGATCTCGCAGTCGAAGCCCACTCGCCGGGCGCAAGCGGATGCCAGGTGGCGAGCATCCTGGAAAGAAGGCGAACCGCTCGAATTCGGAGGCTGCGACAAGCATCTGAACGTCGTCCACTGGCCAATCCCCGAAGGCCAGACGGCGACATGTTCGACGAACGAGAGGCCGGTCCGGTCAGTGGAAGGTCACCGACGCCTCGGCCATCACCTGGTCCGGCTCGGTCTGCACGGTCATGTTCCCGTCGGGTCCGCCGCAGGCCAGTACCGGATCGCCGGCGAACACCGGGCGCCGCAGCAGGTAGCCGATGCTCGCGATCTCGCGTTCCGGTTCCCGCTGCCGGGCCAGTTCGCTCATCAGCAGCACCAGGATCGGGCCGTGCACGACCAGGCCCGGGTACGCCTCGACCTCGCGCGCGTACGGCGCGTCGTAGTGGATGCGGTGCGAGTTCGCGGTCAGCGCGCTGAACCGGAACAGTCGCACCGGGTCGCCGGTGAAGGGCTGCTGCCACGCCGCGTCCGAGGCGGGCAGCGCCGTGGGGCGCGGCGCGTCCGGGCTCTTGGCGGTGCCTTCTCCGCTGCGGTAGACGAAATCCTGCTCCTCGACGAACCGGACCTCGCCGTCCTGCCGGTATTCGCCGCGCACCGTCACGAACGCCATCTCGCCGGAACGGCCCTGCTTGACCGCCACGTTGGTCAGCGACGACGTGCGCTCGGCCGGGACGCCCAGCCGCAGCGGGCCGGTGATCGTGAGGCGGCCGCCGGCGAACATCCGGCGCCGGTTCGGGATGGGCGGCAGGAAGTGGCCCCGGGCCGGATGCCCGTCCTCGCCGAGTTCGCCGTGCTGCGGCCAGTTCAGGAAGTGCACCCAGTGCCAGAGCGGGGGCAGCGCCTCGGCATCGGCGAACTCCGCCGGCGTCTCCAGCACCGCCGCCAGCGCTCGCGACGGCTCGGGGGACAGGGCGTCCGCGTCCGTCAGCGGCTCGGGCTGCCAGCCCTGCAGGTAGGTGTCGAGACCGGGCACGGGTCCTCCTTCCGGCTCGGGCCCGAGCCGGCCCGGCCGATGCGCTGATTGGGCCGTACAAACTGTGGGCAAGTCTGTGCCCGTCGCCGCGCGGCGTCAATGACGAGGTCTCAGGGGCGGCGGTGATTCCGCCAACAGGTGGCGGTTTCCGGCGAACGGTGGTGGGTCTTGACCGGGCGATACATTTGGCCGTACAAAGGTTGGCGTCCGGCTGATCGACGTGGCGGCGCCGCAGGGCGTGGCGCGCTGGCGGAAAGGTTCCAATGGCATCCATCGCTGAGTCCCTCGCGCAGTGGGCGTCCGAGCTCGAACCGAGCGCGGAGGATCTCGCGCTCGCCCAGCGCTCCCTCGTCGACACCGCCGCGGTCGCCCTGGCCGCCCGGAACCACCCGCTGACCGAGATCGCGGCCGGGCTGCCGGACGCGGCGCGCTGGGCGGCCATCGGCCACGTGCTGGACTTCGACGACCTGCACATCGAGTCGACCACGCACATCAGCGTCGTGACCGTCCCGGTCGTGCTCGCCACCGGCGGCGACGCGCGGGCGTACCTGGCGGGTGCGGGCGTGATGGCGCGCCTGGGCAGCGCGTTGGGCTGGCCCCACTACTCGGCCGGCTGGCACGCCACCTGCACGGCTGGGGCGCCGGCCGCCGCGGTCGCGACCGGAACCGCGCTGGGCCTGTCCGCCGAGCAGCTGGCGACCGCGATGGCGCTGGCCGTCCCTGCCGCGGGCGGCGTGCAGAACGCCTTCGGCACCCACGGAAAATCGCTGCAGGTCGGGTTCGCCGCGCAGGCAGGGGTCCGCGCGGCGAAGCTCGCGCAGGCGGGCGCGACGGCGGACCCGAGCGCGCTGGACGCCTGGCTGGAACTGGTCGGAGGCACGGGCCGGCTCGACCTGGCAGGCCCGGCGGTGCCCGGCGGCCTGGCCATCAAGGTCTACCCCTGCTGCTACGCGATGCAGCGGCCGATCGCCGCGCTGCGCGACATCCGCCACGACATCCGGGGAGCGGTGCGCGGCGTGCGCGTCAGCACGCCGAAACCGACCGTGAAACCGCTGATCCACGACCGGCCCGGCACCGGCCTGGAGGGCAAGTTCAGCCTGCCCTACGCGGTGGCCACCGCCCTGCTCGACCACTACCCGGACTTCGCCGCGTTCACCGACGACGCCGTCAACCGGGAACCCGCCCAGCGCCTGCTGCGGCAGGTCGAGGTGTCCTACACGCCGGGTGAGGAAGGCCTGCTCACCGGCGAGGTGGACATCGAGGTCGAACACGACGGACCGGCCCTGCGGGTGCGGCTGGCGCAGCCGCCGGGCGCGCCGTCGCGGCCGCCGACCGAAGCGGAACTGCGCGAGAAGTTCACCGCCTGCGGCGAAGACGTGCCCGGGTTGCTGGCGGAAGCGGACTGGAAGTCGGTCCGCGAGCTGCTGCAGCGGACATTCCCGCGCACCGGGGCAGTCGAGTGAGGATCTGGCACGGCAAGGGAGCAATGCATTGAGCACATTGGACATCCTCAGCGCCGACGAGAAGCTCGCCGTGGAAACGGTGCGCGACTTCGTCGACAAGTCCGTGAAGCCGGTGGTGCAGGAGCTGGAGCACTCCAACACCTACCCGGAGTCCCTCATCGAGCAGATGAAGGAACTGGGCATCTTCGGGCTCGCCATCCCCGAGGAGTACGGCGGCACACCGGTTTCCACGCCCTGCTACGTGCTGATCGTCGAGGAGCTGGCTCGCGGCTGGATGAGCTTGGCCGGCGCGATGGGCGGGCACACCGTGGTGTCGAAGCTGCTGCTGCAGTTCGGCACCGAGGAGCAGAAGCGCAAGTACCTGCCGAAGATGGCCACCGGCGAGATCCGCGCGACGATGGCGCTGACCGAGCCCGGCGGTGGCTCCGATCTGCAGGCGATGACCACCAACGCCCGCCGGGAGGGTGGGGAGTACGTGGTCAACGGCGCCAAGACCTGGATCACCAACTCGCGCCGGTCCAAGCTGATCGCGCTGATGTGCAAGACCGACCCGGCCGCGAAGCCCGGCCACAAGGGCATCTCGATCCTGCTCGTCGAGCACGGCCCGGGCCTGACCGTCTCCCGCGACCTGCCCAAGCTCGGCTACAAGGGCGTGGAGAGCTGCGAACTGTCCTTCGAGGACTACCGCGCCCCGGCGTCGGCGCTGCTGGGCACCGAAGAGGGCCAGGGCTTCGCGCAGATGATGAAGGGCCTGGAGACCGGCCGCATCCAGGTCGCCTCCCGCGCGCTGGGCGTGGGCAAGGCGGCCCTGGAGGACTCGCTGCGCTACGCCCAGGAGCGGGAGAGCTTCGGCAAGCCGATCTGGAAGCACCAGTCGGTGGGCAACTACCTGGCGGACATGGCCACCAAGCTCACCGCCGCCCGCCAGCTCACCCTGCATGCCGCCCGGGAGTACGACGCGGGCCGCAGGGTGGACATGGAGGCGGGCATGGCCAAGCTGTTCGCCTCCGAGGCGGCCATGGAGATCGCGCTGAACGCCGTGCGCATCCACGGCGGCTACGGCTATTCCACCGAGTTCGACGTGGAGCGCTACTTCCGCGACGCGCCGCTGATGATCGTCGGCGAGGGCACCAACGAGATCCAGCGCAACGTCATCGCCGCCCAGCTGGTCAAACGCGGCGGCCTCGACGCCTGACGCCGGTGCCGGCGCTCCGCGGAGCTCGTGAGCGCTCGCTCCGGTAAGAGCCGGAACGAGCGCTCACGAGCTTCCGCTACGGTCAGGGGCGAGAAGCCGGGAGGTGAATGTGGCACAGCGGACCGATGGCCGGGAGAGCGCGTACCTGCGCCTGGCGCGGGAGCTGCGGGCGGCGATCCTGCAGCACGACTATCCCGAGGGCAAACGGCTGCCCACCGAGGCGGAGCTCGCCGAGACGCACCGCGTCAGCAGGCAGACGGTCCGCCGCGCCTTCCAGGACCTCGTCGCCGAGGGCATGGTGTACCGGATCCCGGGGCGCGGAACCTTCGCGGCGCCGCGGGAGGAGCAGTACCTGCGCCAGTTCGGCTCCATCGACGACTTGATGGGCCTGTCGATCGACACCACGATGGAGCTGATCACCCCGCTGCGCCAGCAGGTCGACCTGGACGCCGCAGGCCGCCTGCGGCTGCAGTCCGACCGGGTGCACACGCTGGAATTCCGGCGGCTGCACGACGACGTGCCGTTCTGCCTGACGACGGTGTTCCTGCCGCCGGCGGTGGGCAAGCTCGTCGAATCGGTGCCGGAGCTGACCGAGCCCGGCGCGCGCAGCGGCGTGACCATCATCGGCCTGCTCGACGACCGGCTGACCGACCCGATCGCGGAGGCCGAGCAGAGCATCACGGTGGGCATGGCGACCCCGGAGATCGCCGGACACCTCGGCTGCGAGCCGCAGCGCCCGCTGCTGCGGATCGACCGCATGTACCAGTCGACGACGGGCCAACCCGTGGAGCTGGCGGTCAGCTACTTCCTGCCGGAGCACTACTCCTACCGGGTCCGCCTCCGCCGCAACGTCCGCTGAGCGCCCAAGAGCACCCAGCGGACTGCGCGTACCGGGCTCCGGTTTCAGCCGCGCGGCGTGCGGCCTGCGGCCGTCATGATCCCGGCGACCGACGGATCATCGGCGAAGGCGTCGGCCGGCAACGTCGTGTTGTCGGCCAGCGTCACGCCTTCCGGGGGTTCGCCGGGGTCGGCGTCCCAGAAGTTGCCGATGAACGCGACGTGCTCCAGCGGCGGCGACACCTCCATTACGACTGGGCTGTCGGCCCGGTGGACGACGTTGCCCTGCACGGTGACCCAGGCGGCGCCGTAGTCGGTGTAGAGGCCGAAGTTGTAGGACGTGATCGTGTCGCGGACGACGTTGCCGCGTATCAGCGCCCCGTCGGCATGCGAGGTGCCCTGGCTTCCCGACACGTAAATGCCGCCGCCGTCGGCCAGAACCTTCATCGTGTCGTGCACCAGGTTGTTCAGCACCTGCGTGCCGTGCCCCTCGTAGACCACGATGCCCGCGTGCGGTGCGTCGTTGACCTGGTTGTGCGCGACGACGGTGTCCCGGGTGCCCGACAGCAGAACGGCCGGCGAACCGCTGTAGTCCTGTCCGATGTGGTGGATGTGGTTGTTCTCGATCCGGTGGCCGCGGGCACCCTCGCCGATCACCAGGCCACCGCCGGCCACCTCGTCGATCACGCTGTCCCGCAACGCGTTTCCTTCGCCGTCACCGCGGAATTCCAGCGCGACCGCGCCCAGCCTCGTGAACCGGCAGCCTTCCAGCACGACCCGCGAGGAGTTCTCGAAGACCACGTTGCCGGGCATGGCCGAGTCGTCGCCGGGGACGACGACCTGCCCTTGGCCGTCGGCGAAGACGATCGTGTGGAGCGGGCCGCCGTCGTGGTAGCCGTTGCCGTGGTAGTGCAGGAAGCCCTCCGGCGAGCTCGGGCGCAGCCACGTCGCATCGGCGAAGGTGATGCCGCGGAAGGAGATGCCGTGCACGTCTCGGGCGTGCAGCAGGGTTTCCAGCACCGGTGCCACCACGACGTCGTCGAGTTCCTCCCCAGGCCGCGGCAGGTAGTGCAGGACTCCGTCGGCGAGCGCGAAGGTGCCCTCGGTCAGGAACGCGGGGCTGTTCTCGACCGAGGTCGGGCTGTCGAGCCCGTTCTGCTCCCCGGCATTCGGGTCGTCCCACGTGATGACCGAGCGGTACAGCTGCGCCGCCCAAGCGAAAGCGGGCTGCGCCATGGTGATCGTGGTCGATTGCTCGTCGCCCGAGATCCGCGACGCCTGGCAGCGGGCTTCGGACCAGGGGTAGGCGCCCCGGTAGACGAACTCGATCTGGCCCTGCCAGGACCGGGGCCCGGGATCTGGCATGACGTAGCCGGTCTCGGTCCTGACCAGGCCTTGGTCGATCGCGATGGCCGCCCGCGGCGCGCGGCGTCCGGCCACGTAGAGCTGGCGGGTCGCCAATCCAGGGGCCGCTGCCCGGCAGACACCGTCATCGTCCTGCCGCCAGCCGTTGATCTGACGGCCGCCGCTGATCACGACCTCTTCCTGCGCTCCGGTGCCGTATCCGAATGCCTGGTAGACGACCCCGGAATCGGCGGCCGAGAGCGAGAACGTTTCGGTGAGGCGGTAGGTGCCCGCCCGGAGGTTGACCACGGAGCCCGGCTTCGCCGCCGCCCGGGCCCGGTCCAGCGTGGCGAACGGCCGCTCGATCGTGCCCGGGCCGGAGTCGTCACCAGAAGGATCAACGAAGATCATCAACGTACCTCTCTTGTGTATGGCGTACACTTTGGTTTGTACCACGAATGGCGAGGAGGAGAGGTGGCAGATCCGGAACGCAGCACCGAGCTGCTGTGGCAGGGCGAGTCGCGGCGAGGGCTCAACCTGGCGCGGATCGTGCGGGCCGCGATCGAGCTGGCGGACGACGAGGGGCTGGCCGCGGTGTCCATGCGGCGGGTCGCCGAGCGGCTCGGCTTCACCACGATGGCGCTCTATCGGCACGTGCCGGGCAAGGCGGAGCTGGTCGACCTCATGCGTGACGAGGCGATGGTGGGGCAGGCGACTGCCGGAGCCGGGCCGGAGGCGGGCTGGCGGGTGGAACTCGAAGCCTGGGCGCGCGACGGTTTGGCACTCTACCGGCGGCATTCGTGGTTGGTCGACGTGGAAGGCCCCAGGCAGGTGCCCGGGCCGAACGCGGTGGCGAGCTTCGAGCGGGCGTTGGGTGCGGCAGCGCGGAGCGGGCTGCCGCCCGCGCAGGTCGTGGCGGTGGTGACGCTCGTCGGCGGGTTCGTGGAGAGCGCGGCCCGGCAGCTGGTGGAGGCGGCGCGCTTGGAGCGGAGCTCCGGTGTCGGCCACGAGGAGTGGTGGGCGGGGCGCACTTCGCTGTTCGACCACCTCGACCGGTATCCGACGTTGAGCCGCCTCTACCGGGACGGTGGCTTCGACGAACCGCTGGACCCGTTCGAGTTCGGCCTGCGGCGGGTGCTCGATGGCATTGAGGCGCTCATGCGTGATGAAATTCGTGATGAAAATGCTTGCTCGGTGTGCGGAAAGCCGATCGAAGCCCCTGCGAAGGGGCGGCCCCGGGATTACTGCTCTCGTGCCTGTCAGCAGCGCGCCTACCGGATGCGCAAGGGCTGACCGCGCCCGCGAGAGCTGCGTCACAGCGGGATGATCTCGACTTTGGTCGAAGTTGGAGGGTGGTGCGCAGTCGAGCGAGTTCTGAGGAGCGGTCATGCGGGTTGTGCGGGTTAGCGAGTTCGGTGGGCCTGAGGTGCTCGTCGCGGGAGAGGCGCCCGATCCGGTCGCCGGGGCCGGGCAGGTCGTGATCGGCGTCGAGGTCGCCGCCATCGACTTCGTCCAAACCCAGCTGCGGCAGGGGTTCTCGCCGGGGCCGCCGCTGCCGCAGCTGCCCTACGTGCCCGGCGCGACGGTGGCCGGAACGGTGCTTTCGGTTGGTGACGGCGCGGATTCGGGCTGGATCGGCCGCCGGGTGGTCGGCCACACCTCCGACGGGCTCGGCGGGAACGCCGAGAAAGCGGTAGCCGATGCGGCCGAGCTGTTCCCGGTCCCGGACGAGCTGGGGCTTCCAGAGGCGGCGGCGCTGTTCGACGACGGCAGCACGGCGATCGGCCTGGCCGAACGCGCGGCGATCAAGCCGGGGGAGTGGGTTCTCGTCGAAGCGGCCGGTGGCGGCGTCGGCAGCCTGCTGGTGCAGTTGGCACGAGCCGCCGGTGCGCGCGTCATCGGCGCGGCGAGGGGCGAGCGCAAGCGCGAGCTGGTGATCTCGCTGGGCGCCGAGCTGGCGGTGGACTACTCGGAATCCGGCTGGCGGGAAGAGGTCTTGGCGGCGACGGGCGGCCGCGGCCCGGACCTGGTCTTCGACGGCATCGGCGGAACCATCGGCCGGGAGGCGTTCGAGCTGACCGCGCGCGGCGGGCGGTTCTCGGTGCACGGTGCGTCCAGCGGAGCGCCGAGCAAGATCGACCCGGAGGAGGCCGAGCGGCGCGAGGTCACCGTGATCGGCCTCGAGCAGCTCTTCGGCTTCGCGGCGACCGCGGGCCCGCGCAAGGAACAAGCGCTTTCCCAAGCGGCGGCGGGATTGCTGAACCCGACCATCGGCCAGACCTTCCCGCTGGAACGAGCCGCGGACGCCCACGCGGCGATGCAGAACCGCCAGGTGATCGGCAAGACCCTGCTCCAGGTGCAGACGGGAGCATGATCGGGACTCGTGAGTACTTTGGGCTGCTATGGCAATCCAAAGTACTCACGAGCCGGGTCAGCGGAGGTAGACGCGGTCCGGGTCGACGTCGTCGCGGAGCCGGCGGAGCTCCGCCTCCGTGGGCGGCTCGATGGTCGTCAGCTCGTCGGCCACCTGGAGGTCCCAGCCGGTCGCCTCGCGGACCTGGTCCACGGTGACGCCGGGATGCGTCGCCACCAGCCGCAGCTCCTCGCCGACTCCGTCGCGCGCCAGGATGCCGAGGTCGGTGATCACCCGCGTGACGCCCGCGCCCAGCGGCCGGATCCCGTCCCGCAGCGCCCGGTCCGGGCCCGGCGAGGTGCAGAAGTCCAGTTCGGACATGAAGGAACGCGGGTCGTGGCGGCGCATCACCACGAACACCTCGCGGGAGTTGGCCATCACCTCCATGGCCCCGCCCGAGCCGGGCAGCCGCACCTTCGGCGCGTGCCAGTCGCCGATGACCGACGAGTTCAGGTTGCCCCACCTGTCGATCTGCGCCGCGCCGAGGAATCCGACGTCGATCCGGCCGCCCTGCAGGACGTATCCGAACAGCGCCGTCATCGGCAGCACCGCCTCGGAGTCGGTGATCAGCACCGCGTCGGCGATCGTCTCCGGCAGGTGCGACGGGTGCGCCCCGCACACCCCCGACTCGTAGACGATCTCGATGCCGGGCGCGACGGTCAGCTGCGCCAGCGACACCGCCAGCGTCGGCAGGCCGATCCCGGCGAAGACGGTGTTCTTGCCGGCCAGCTCCCGCGACGCGACCGCGGCGAGCAGCTCGGAGGAAGTAACGGCCACAGTGGACTCCGTCGAACTGGTGGACCCCGTCGAAGTGGTGGACACAGCGTTCATCACGACAAACCTTTCGTTCTGCCCGTCAGAGCCGGCGTCCGTAGTTGACCGGTTCGCTCCACGCCTCGCCCACCGCCAGGCCCGCCCAGTGCTCGGCGCCGAGCTTCTCGAGGTATTCGGCGTGGTCGCGGGTGCCGCGGATCCACTCGTCCAGCCAGGCCTGCAACCGCTCGGGATCCTTGCTGATCTGCGACCAGTCGCGGTAGAAGTCGCCGTCCCGGTCGTAGTAGCCCTGCGCGAAGGCCGGGTGCGCGCCGCGCGGGCACTCCACCACCGCGTTCACCGCGTGCGCCGGGATGACAGTGCGGTTGGGGTCGGAGCGGATCACCTCGTCGGCGACCACCTCCTCGACCACGATGATCGCCCGCTTCGCGGCGTAGACGGCCTCGGCCTGGATGCCGGTCAGGCCCCAGATCTGGGTGTTGCCCGCCCGGTCGGCGCGCTGCGCGTGCACGATGGTGACGTCCGGGTTCAGCGGCGGCACCACGTAGATCTGCTCCGCTTCGCCGTCCGGGCCGGGAAACGGCGAGGTGACCTTGCGGATGTCCGGGTTCACCGCGGGCACGTCGCTGCCGCCGTAGGAGCGCAGCGGGTAGAACGGCAGCCGCTGGGCGCCGGCGAGGTACCGGCAGATCATCCCGTAGTGGCTGTACTCCTCGAACTCAAGCGGCTCGGGCTGCCCGGTCTCGATGCGGCGGCGCAACTCGCCGAGCGAACCGGCGGTGGAGTTGCCGACGAACGACGAGACGAGCTTGCGGACGCAGCCGCCGGCGATGAGCTGGTCGGTCACGATGTCGGCGGTCATCCGGGCGACGGTGAGGTCCTTGCGGCCCTGCCGGATGATCTCGTGCCCGGCCGCGGTGGGGATCAGGTGCGTGAAGCCCTCCAGCGCCACTGTCGCCCCGTCCGGGACGAACGCGGCGATGGCGTCCCGCATCGTCATGGTCTTGTCGGGCCGGGGGACCGGCGTCGTCGACTCGGCGACCGGGTTCTGCATCGTCGGGGCTCCTCGGTGTGCGCTTCGAATGCACTTCACATTGCCAGCCGACATTGATAACTGTCTAATACTGAATTAGTGTCGGATCAAGAGGCATTTTTTATGGATTCCCCGTGAACAGAGGTCGATCGTGGAGCTGCGCTACCTCACCGCATTCGTCGCCGTCGCCGAAGAACTCCACTTCGGCCGGGCCGCCAAGCGGCTGCAGATGGCGCAGCCGCCGCTGAGTCAGCAGATCCGCCAGCTGGAGAAGGAACTCGGCGTCCAGCTCTTCGAGCGCAACACCCGCTCGGTCCGGCTCACCAGCGCCGGCGAGTCGTTCCTGGAGCCCGCCCGCACGGCGCTCGACGACGTCGACATCGCGGTGCGCGCCGCGAAGGCGGCCGGCCGCGGGGAGTACGGCCGGGTCACCGTCGGCTTCGCCGGCGCCTCCAGTCACGAGTCGCTGCCTCGGCTGACCCGCGCGGTGCGAGCCGCGCATCCCGGCCTGGAACTGGTGATGCGCGGCCAGACCTACGCGAACGTGGCGCTGGCGAAGGTCGCCGACGGCTCGCTGGACCTGGGTTTCGTGCGGCTGCCGGTCAACCAGGTCGGCTCGCCGACCCCGGGCGTGCAGACCCGGGTCATCGAGGTGGAGGAGCTGATCTGCGCGCTGCCGACGGATCATCCGCTGGCCGAGCGCGAGAGCATCCCGATCGAGGACCTCGCCGCCGAGCCGTTCGTGAGCTTCCCGTCCAACGCCGGGTCCACGGTGCGCGACGCGCTGGTCAAGGCGTGCGTGTCCGCCGGGTTCAACCCGCGCGTGATCCAGGAGGCGCCGGATTCCTACACCATCCTCGCGCTGGTGGCCGCCGGCGTCGGCGTCACGCTGACGCTGACCTCCTGCCAGCACATCCAGCAGACCGGCACGGTCTACCGGCCGCTGGCGGGCACGCCGATGCTGCTGCACGCGGCGCTGGCCTGGCGCACCGACAACACCTCCGCGGCCCTGCGCACGGTGCTCGGCATCGCCGAGGAAGCCCTGCCCACGCCCACGGGCGGATGATCGCCGGCGGGCCGCTCACCTGGGGCGTTCCCGCGAATTAATAAGCCTGACGTCTCACTGTTGCACTGATTCTGTATTGGACACGTCTAGGTTTGGGTGGCACGGTTACCGCCATCACATCGGGACGCGGGTGCCGTTCGAGGACGCCCGCCGGCACCGAGCTTCAAGGGAGAATGCATGGGTGCGGCCAACGCGCGCGAACAGAGCCGAACGGCCAACCGCGCCGGGATCGGGGCTTTCATCGGCTCGACCATCGAGTGGTTCGACTTCTACATCTACGGCACGGCCTCGGCCCTGGTCTTCGACAAGGTCTTCTTCCCGGAGCTCGACGGTGCCCTCGGAACCCTGGTGGCGTTCGCGACCTTCTGGGTCGGCTTCCTGGCCCGCCCGCTCGGCGGCGTCATCTTCGGCCACATCGGCGACCGGTTGGGCCGCAAGAAGACCTTGGTGATGACGCTGCTGCTGATGGGTGTGTCGACGACCCTGATCGGCGTGCTGCCCGGCTACGCGCAGATCGGTGTGTGGGCGCCGATCCTGCTGGTGACCATCCGCATGGTGCAGGGCATCGGCCTCGGCGGTGAGTGGGGCGGCTCGGTGCTGATCGCCTCGGAGCACGCGCCCAAGGGCAAGTCCATCCTCTACGGCGCGTTCGCCCAGCAGGGCTCGCCGGTCGGCAACACGCTGAGCACCGTCAGCTTCCTGGCCATCAGCCAGCTGCCGGACGAGGCGTTCCTGGGCTGGGGCTGGCGGATCCCGTTCCTGGCCTCGGCGCTGCTGGTGCTGGTCGGCCTGTTCATCCGGATGCGGGTCACCGAGTCGCCGGCGATGGCGAACCTCATGGAGCACAAGAAGGTCGCCAAGCTGCCGGTGTTGGAGGTCGTGCGCTCGCACCCGGCGCTGCTGGCGCTGGGCATCGGGGCTTGCACGATCGGGCTGTCGGCGACCTACTTCAAGTCGACCTTCGCGCTGTCCTGGGCCACCAGCCACCTCGACTTCGACAAGAGCTCGTTCCTGACGATCATCCTGGTCGCCAACATCACCCAGATCATCGTGCAGCCCTTCGGCGCGGTCATCGCCACGAAGATGCGCAGCTGGTCCCGGGCGGTGACCGTGATGCTGCTGCCCGAGGTCGTGCTGCTGCCGCTGATGTTCGTGCTGATCAGCACCGAGAACTACGGGCTGGCGATGTTCGGCGTGGCGATCGCGACGATTCCGCACTGCCTGTACTACGCGGCGCTGGCGGGAATGCTCGCCAGCCGGTTCCCGGCGCACGTGCGCTACACCGGCATCTCGCTGTGCTACCAGATGTGCGGCACGCTGCTGGGCGGCACGACGCCGATCGTCGGCCAGTTCCTGCTGAACGCCTCCGGCTCGATCACCGCGGTGATCGCCTACGCGATCTTCCAGGTGGTGCTGACCCTCGGCTGCATGCTGTTGCTGCTGCGCCGCCCGAACTACGACGAGCGGGCCGAGGCCGGCCAGTCGCCGCGCGCCGAGGCGGTTCCCGCGTAACCGGGCGCGACCGGGTGCGGCTTCCCCGTCCGGCGGGGAAGCCGCCGCATCCCGTTTTTTTTGGAGGCACAGATGGAGAATCCGCGTTGGGTGCGGCGTCCCGAAGGTTCCAACTGGGGCGATTTCGGGCCGGACGACAACCTGGGGCGGCTGAACCTGCTCACGCCGGAGAAGGTCCGGGCGGGCGTCGCCGAGGTCGTCGAGGGCGTCACCTACTGCCTGAGCCTGCCGCTGGACCTGCCCGGCGGCACCGCGCTGAACCCCAACCGGTTTCCGCCGGTCCTGCGGCCGAACCGGCGCGCAGGGGAGGTCAACTACAACTTCGAGATGGACCGCATCGATCCCGGGCGCACCGACGTGCTCTGCGACGACTTGGCCGTCCTCCACCTGCAGTACTCGACGCAGTGGGATTCGCTGGCGCACGCCGGTTCGATGTTCGACGCCGACGGTGACGGAGTCGCGGAACCGGTGTTCTACAACGGGTTCCGCGCCACCGAGCACGTCGTCGGCCCGGCCGGGCTCGACGACTCGGGCATGCAGGCCCTGCACGGCACCAGCACGTCGTCGGCCGGGCCGCTCGGGATCGACCACATGGCGCGCAAAGCGGTGCAGGGCCGGGCCGTGCTGATCGACCTGCACGCCCACCTCGGCGGCGAGCGCGCCCTCGTCGGCTTCGACGCGCTCGCCGAGATCATGGCCGCCGACGAGGTGGTCGTAGAACCCGGCGACATCGTCTGCCTGCACACCGGCTTCGCCGAGAAGGTGCTGTCGATGCAGGGCAATCCCGATCCGGACGTGCTGCACGGGTACGGCGCCGTCCTCAACGGACGCGACCCGGAGCTGCTGCGCTGGATCACCGAATCGGGCCTGGCCGCGCTGGTGGCCGATAACTACGCGGTGGAGGCGTTCCCCGCCCCGGAGGCGCCGGGCCCGAACGCCGTGCTGCCGCTGCACGAGCACTGCCTGTTCAAGCTCGGCGTGCACCTCGGCGAGTTGTGGCGGCTCACCCCGCTCGCCGGGCACCTGCGGTCCAGCTGCCGCAGCCGCTTCCTGCTCACCGCCCCGCCGCTGAACCTGCCGGGCGCGGTGGGTTCGCCGGTCACCCCGGTGGCCACGCTCTGACGCACTCGCACCGGGAAGGCCCCGGCGCGCAAGGGAAAGCACAGATGACCAAGATCGCCAATTTCTTCACCGAGCTCATGCGCCGGTACCTGCCCGATCCGTTCGTCTTCGCGATCGGGCTGACCTTCCTGACCCTGCTGCTGGCGTTGACGGTGGAGGGCAAGGGTTTCATCGAGATCACCGAAGCCTGGGGCGACGGGTTCTGGAACCTGCTGTCGTTCACCACCCAGATGGCCGTCATCCTGGCCATGGGCTACGTGCTGGCCAGCGCGCCGGTGACCGACCGGCTGCTCGACGCGGTGGTCGCCCGGGTGCACCAGCCGCGCACGGCCGTCGCGGTGGCCACCCTGATCGGCGCCGTCGGCTCCTACCTGAACTGGGGCTTCGGCCTGGTCATCGGCGGGATCGTGGCCAAGAAGCTGGCGCTGAAGGTGCCCGGCGTGCACTACCCGCTGATCATCGCCGCCGCCTACAGCGGTTTCACCATGTACGGCCTGGGGTTGTCGGCGACGATCCCGCTGACCATCTCCACCAGCGGGCACACGCTGGAGAGCAAGATGGGCGTCGTCGAGCTCGGGCAGACGATCTTCTCGCTGCCGATGCTGCTGACCGCGCTCGCGGTGCTGGTCACGCTGCCGGTCCTCAACGCGATGCTGCACCCGAAGCCCGGCCAGCCGGTCAAGGAGATCGACCCGGCGCTGCACGTCGAGAGCAAGGGCGCGGCCGTCGAATCCGAGGACTTCGGCGGGATCACCGTCGCGTCGCGGCTGAACAACAGCCGCATCCTGAGCCTGCTGATCGGCGCGCTCGGCATGGTCTACGTGGTCGTCTACTTCGTCAAGGGCGGCGCGGCCGACCTGAACCTGGTGAACTTCTTCATCCTGTTCCTGGGCATCCTGCTGCTGGGCACGCCGCAGGCCTACGTCGCCAAGCTCGGCGAGGGCATCAAGACGATCTCCGGGATCGTCCTGCAGTACCCGTTCTACGCGGGCATCATGGCGATCATGGCCGCCTCAGGGCTGGTCGGCACGATCTCGCAGGTGTTCGTGGACATCTCGACGCCGGAGACGCTCGGGTTCTGGGGCCTGATCAGCTCGTTCGTCATCAACTTCTTCGCGCCCTCCGGCGGCGGCCACTGGGTCATCCAGGGCCCGTTCATGGTCGACGCGGCCAACGCCATCGGCGCGCCGATGCCCGACGTGGCGATGTCGGTGATGCTCGGCAACGCCTGGAACGACCTGGTGCAACCGTTCTGGATCCTGCCCGCGCTGGCGCTGTCGCGGCTGCGCCTCAAGGACGTCATGGGCTACACGGTGATCATGATGTTCTGGGTCGGCCTGATCTACATCGCCGCGATCCTGCTCTGGGGATTCCTCGGCTGACGGGCAGCTGTCCGAATAGGAGCGTGAAATGCCGTACTTCATCGAAACGTTCGACAAGCCGGGCCACCAGCAGGTGCGGCTGGACAACCGCCCCGCGCACCTGGCGTTCCTGGAGGAGCACAAGGCGCTGCTGCTGGCCTGCGGCGCGAAGCTGGCCGACGACGGCGACGAGGCATCCGGCGGCGTCTACCTGCTCGACGTCGAAACCCGGGCGGAGGCCGAGGCGTTCATCGCCGCGGACCCGTTCGCGAAGGCCGGCCTGTTCGCCGACATCAAGATCCTCCGCTGGCGCAAGGCCTACCTCGGCGGCAAGGGCTACCTGTAGCGGTTCGCGGCATCCGGCGGGGAAAGATCCCCGTTCGCCGCTGCCCGGGGCGAACCCGTGGGTAGCCTGTGCGCCACACGTGTCGGGCTGGAGGATGAAGTCGGATGAGCGGGGTGGCGGACGCGGCGGGCACCGGGCCGGGCGGCGAAGGGCGGGCGTACCAGCAGATCGTCGACGCGGTGGAGCGCGAGTTGGCCAGTGGCGCTCTGCGGCCCGGCGACCGGCTGCCCAGCGAGCGGGAGATGGTCGCGCGCTACGGCGTCAGCCGCCCGACTGTGCGCGAGGCGCTGCGCGTGCTGGAACATTCCGGGCTGGTGAGGTCGCGGCACGGCGACCGGTCCGGGCCGCTGTTGCTGGATCCGGCAGGCGGGCCGCTGAGCGACACCTTGGAGCGGATCGCCCGGTTGCACGGCTGCACAGCTGGTGAGCTGGTCGGGTACCGGATGATGCTGGAGTCCACGGCCAACCAGCTGGCGGCGTGCCTGCGCACCGACGAGCAGCTGGCGGCGATGCGCGCGAGCCTGGCGGCGATGCGCGCGGCGATCGAGCGCGGGCCGGAGGAGTTCGGCGCGGCCGACTTCGACTTCCACGAGGTGGTCACCGAGGCCAGCCGCAACACGCTGATCCAGTACAGCCTGCGGGCGGCCCGGCAGGCGGCGCTGGTGCAGATCGAGGACAAGATCGTCCGGGCGCGGGACGAGCGCGCGCAGATGCGGGAGTCGTTGCGCCACCACGAGATGGTGTTCGCGGCGATCGAGGCGGGGGACGGCGAGCGCGCGGGGAGGCTGGCCCGGCACAGCATCTTCGGCTACTACCGCGACTACCTCGACGAAACCGAGCGCCTCGCCCTCGCCGCGCTCTGCGCGGACGAGAACCCGTTCCTCGCGCCCCGGTCCTGACCCGGATTCCGGCACCCGGCAAACACTGGACAGACCAGTGGGGCGACATCTAGATTCCACTGGTCTGTCCAGTCGTCGGGCTGGTGAGTTCGAGGTTCGGGAGAGGTGAGGGCCACGCGCGCACTAGCCCTGGTCACCGGGTCCGGCAGCGGGATCGGAGCCGCCACGGCGCGGGAGCTCGCCGCGCGGGGCTTCGACGTCGTGATCAACCAGCCTCCTGGTCCCGACGCCGCCGAGGCGTTGGAGAAGCGTGCGGCGCAGCTGCGCGCCGCGGGCGTCGATGCGATCCCGGTGCTCGCCGATGTCGGCGACGAAGACGGCATCGCGGCGCTGGGCGATGCGGTCGACCGCCACTCCGGGCAGCTCTCGGTGCTGGTCAACAACGCGGGCACGGGGCTGACCAAACCGGTCGAGGACATCGCCGCCGAGGACTGGGACCGGCTGTTCGCGGTGCACGCGAAGGCGCATTTCCGCCTCGCCACCAGATGTTCCGGCGCCCTCAAGGCCGCCGGTGGCGCGGTCGTCAACGTCAGCAGCGTCGCCGCGAAGGTCGGCTTGCCCGGCCGCGCGGCCTACAGCGCGACGAAGGCGGCCATCGAGGGCTTCACCCGCGCGCTGGCCGGGGAGTGGGCGCGCGAAGGCGTCCGGGTCAACGCGGTGGCGCCTGGCACGATCCTGACTCCGCTGGTGGAGCGCAATTTCGAGCGCGGCCTGCTCGATCCCGACATGGTGCTGGCCCGCACCCCGATGGGCCGCTTCGGCACGGCCGAGGAGGTCGCCAAGGTGATCGCCTTCCTCGCCGGGCCGGACGCCTCCTACGTCACCGGGCAGACCATCTACGTCGACGGCGGCTGGACCGCCTGGGGAGGCTGAGATGGGCGGCACTCGCACCGCCGTCGTCACCGGCGGGGCCTCGGGCATCGGCGCGGCGATCGTCCGGCGGCTGACCGACGCCGGCTGGCGGGTCGCGTCGTTCGACCGAACGTCCACACCGGACGGTCAGGTGGTCGACGTCCGAGACGAAGCCGCCGTGACCGAGGCGTTGAACGACGTGGCGGCGAAGTGGGGGCGGCTCGACGCGGTCGTCCACTCGGCGGCCATCGCGCAGCGCGGCGAACGCGCGGACGAGCTGACCGCCGAGGCGTTCCGCGAGATGGTCGACGTCAACCTGGTCGGCAGCTTCGTCGTCGCTCGCGCCGCCGCCGCGCTGATGCGGCCGCAGGGCGGCGGCGCGATCGTGCTCGTTTCGTCGGCGTCCGGTTTCCGCGCCCGCTCCGGGATGGCGGCCTACGGGGCGTCGAAGGCCGGTGTCATCCAGCTCGCGAAGATCCTCGCGGTCGAGCTGGGCGGCACCGGCATCCGGGTCAACTGCGTCTCGCCGGGCGTGACGCTGACCCCGCTGATGCTGGACTCGTGGCAGGCCGAAAGCCCTGAGCACGCGTTCCAGCTGGCCAATGCCCAGGCGGCGATCCCGCTGGGTCGGTTGGTGACCGCCGAGGAGGTCGCCGACGCGGCGATGTACCTGGTGTCGCCGGAATCGTCGGCGATCACCGGTCACAACCTCGTCGTCGACGGCGGACGCTCGCTGTGAACGACTGAGGCGCATCGACAACGACCCTGTGCGGCAACGAAGGAGCATCATCCATGGCACAGGCGACGACGGCCGCCACCGGGCGGCGCGCCGCGGATTCGCGGCGCGCCCGCAAGGCGGTGATCGCCGGCGGTATCGGCAACTTCATCGAGTGGTACGACTACGGGGTCTACGCGGCGCTGAGCCCGGTGCTGTCGAAGCTGTTCTTCCCGGCCGCGGACCCGGTGACCTCGACGCTGGCGAGCTTCGCCGTCTTCGGCGTCGGGTTCGTCGTGCGCCCGCTGGGCGGGCTGTTCTTCGGGCAGCTCGGCGACCGGCGCGGCCGGCGCACCGCGCTCGGGCTGGCGCTGATCATGGTGTCGCTGTCCACCTTCGCGATGGGCCTGCTGCCCACCTACTCGCAGATCGGCCTGTTCGCTCCGCTGCTGCTGGTGGCGCTGCGGCTGATCCAGGGCTTCTCGGCCGGCGGTGAGTGGACCGGCTCGGCGACGCTGATGGTGGAGAACGCCGCCGACGGCCGGCGCGGCTGGGTGGCCAGCTGGCAGCAGTTCAGCGTGATCGTCGGGCAGCTGGCGGGCATCCTGATCGTCACGGTGATCACCAACGCCTGGTCGGAGCAGGTGCTGCGGGACTGGGCGTGGCGGCTGCCGTTCCTGGTCGCGCTGGCGCTCGGTGCGGTCGGGTTCTACATCCGCTTCCGGATGGAGGACACGCCGCACTTCCAGGAACTGCAGAAGCGGGACATCGTCGCCGAGGCGCCCACTCGCGAGTCGCTGCGCGCCCAGCGCCGCGCGATGGCGACCGCGTTCCTGTTCGTGGCGCTGCCGAACGTCGGTTTCTACACCTTCCTGACCTACATGCCGACGTTCCTCAACCAGGAGGGCGGCCTGCCGCTGTCCGACGCCTACACGATCAACCTGGTGGGCATGGCGATCTACGCGGTGCTGACGCCGGTGGTCGGCAGGCTTTCGGACCGGTTCGGGCGGCGGCCGATGCTGATCGCGCACGCGGTCGGCTTCCTGGTGCTGGCCTTCCCGATCTACCTGCTGCTGGCCCAGGGCTCGTTCGCGCTCGCGCTGGCCATGCAGCTGCCCGCGCTGCTGCTGATGTCGCTGTACGCGGGCCCGGGCACCGCCGCGATCACCGAGATGTTCCCGACGCGGCTGCGGTATTCGGCACTGGCGTTGCCGTACAACCTGAGCTCGGCGCTGTTCGGCGGCACCGCGCCGTTCGTGTCGACCTGGCTGATCGCGACGTTCCACACGCCGCTGGCCCCGGCGTTCTACACGATGGTCGTCGCGGTGCCCACGCTGGTGGTCTACCTGCGGTTGCGGGAAACCGCCCACGAACCGCTGCGCGATGCCTGATCTCGAAAGGTCTGCCATGACTGAGCACATCGACGTCGTCCTGTCCTTCGACGTGGACGCCGAAACCCTGTGGGAGGCGAGGGATCCGGACAGCGCGGCCAAGCCAGTCTGGCTGTCGCAGGGCCGCTACGGGCCGACGGTCGGGTTGCCGCGCATCATGCGGCTGCTTGCCCGGCACGGCATTCCCGCGTCGTTCTTCGTGCCAGGGGTGGTGATCGAGCGGTATCCGGCCGAGATCGGCACCATCGTCGAGGCCGGTTTCGACATCGGCCACCACAGCCACACCCACACCTGGGCGCAGAACCTGAGCAAGGAGCAGGAGCGCGAGGAGTTCGAGCGCGCCTACCGGGTGATCGAGGAGTTCACCGGCCGCGCGCCGCGCGGCTACCGGTCGCCGGCGGCCGAGTTCATGCCGAACACGCTGCGTAAACCGCGTTGTCATACCCCAGCCGTAACGTGATTGGAATGAAGGCGAACACGGCGGTGAGGTTCCGTCTGTACCCCAGCCAGGTACAGGCGGAACGGCTCACGGCGTGGTCGCATACCTGCCGAGCGGTGTGGAACACTGCGCTCGCGCAGCGTATTTGGGCATACAAGTCCGCACAACGCGCCACCGTGCGCTCAGCGGAGCAGTGCTCCGGACTCACCGAAGCACGTAAGGACCACGCCTGGCTTCGGGACCTTCCCGCGCAGTGCGCCCAGCAAGTTCTCCGGCAGCTCGATACCGCCTATGACAACTTCTGGAACCCCACCCAGCCGGCTGGGTTTCCGCGGTTCAAGCGGAAGCATCACCGGCAGGGTGTGACGTTCCCCGGTCAGGCGGTGCAGGTCCGCAAGGCGTCGCGCCGCATGGCGCACGTGAAGCTCCCCAAGCTGGGGTGGGTACGGTTCCGGCTGTCTCGCCCACTGGGCGGCGCCGTCCGCAACGCCACGGTTTCCCGCGATGGCCTGGGGTGGCACATCTCGTTCGGCATCCACCAGCCTGAACCAGCCCAGCAGCCGGTCAACACCGGGACACCCGTGGGGCTGGATGTAGGAATCGCCTGCTCGGTGTTCGTCTCAGACGAAGACACCGAGCGCCAACGACCCGAAACCTTGACTCCTGGCGAACGGGCGCGGCTGCGGGGGTTGGAACAACGCAAAGCCCGGCAGCTCAAGTACGCCAAAAAGCACAACGGAGGGAAGTACTCCAACAGACTCCGCAAGACCATCGCGGCGATCGCTGCGGTGAAGGCTCGGCAGGCCCGCAGGCGCGAGGACTGGAACCACAAGCTCACCACCGACCTGGCCAAAAACCACGGCCTGATCGCGGTCGAGGACTTGAAGGTCCGCAACATGCTCCGCTCCGCCAAAGGCACTACCGAGCAGCCCGGACGCAATGTGAAGCAGAAGTCCGGGTTGAACCGAAGCATCGCCGACCAAGGATGGTTCGAGATCCGCCGCCAGCTCGGCTACAAGACCCGCTGGTACGGCGGTGAGCTGGTCGTGGTCCCGGCACCGGGTTCATCGCAGACGTGCTCGAAATGCCACACCCGCGACCCCGAATCCCGTGAGGGTTGCGGCCGGTTGTTCGCGTGTGTGCATTGCGGGCACACCGAACATGCTGACCGAAACGCCGCAACCATCATCCTTAATCGAGCACTCAGCACCGCCGGACGGAAACCCACCACAGCGTGGGAGGCGGGAACTGCCGCAAGCGGTCACGGCAGTTCACAGAGCACGCGCAGTCCACATGGGCAAGGCACCCGCACGGGTAGCCGGTTGCGTGAACCATCCTCGAACGTCACCGCAGCATGACATTGAGGAATCTCCCGCCGTCAGGCGAGAGAGGACGTCAAACCTACCTGGTCAACTACACCGGCTTCGCGGCGGCGACGATGCCGTGCGGGACCGTCGACGGCCTGCCGGTGGGGTTGCAGGTGATCGGCCGGCCGGGCAGCGAAGCGACGGTCCTCAGGGCCTGCCGAGCGCTGGAACAGGTCCTCCCGCCGGTCGTACCCGCAGAAGCCTCGTGATCGAGGCCCCTTCGAGGAGTGCACAGTGGACAGTTATGACGTGGCGGTGCTCGACGGCGACGGAGTCGGGCCGGAGGTCACCGGCGAGGCGCTGAAGGTCGTCGAGGCCGCCGGGAAGCGGTTCGGATTCGAGCTCAAGACCACGCGGTACGACCTTGGCGCCCAGCACTACCTGGACACCGGCGTGGTGATCGACGACGCGACCGTCGAGCGGCTGCGATCGCACCAGGCGATCCTGTTCGGCGCGATGGGCGACCCGCGGGTGTCGCCGGGCATCCTGGAGCGCGGCCTGATCCTGAGGCTGCGCCGCGAGTTCGCGCAGCCGGTGAACCTCCGGCCGGTGCGGCTCTACCCGGGTGTGCCCACGCCGATCCGGGACCTCACCCCGGAGCGCTGCGACCTGGTGATCATCCGGGAGAACACCGAGGGGCTGTACGTCGGCGGGGGATCCACCGTGCACGCCGGCACCCCGCACGCCGTCGCGCTGCAGGAATCGGTGAACACCGTCCCGGCGATCACCCAGGTCGTGGACTACTCGTTCCGGCTGGCCCGGCGCCGCCGCGGGAAGCTGGCGCTGTGCCACAAGACCAACATCCTGGTGCACGCGGGCGCGCTGTGGCAGCAGGTGGTCGACGAGGTGAGCCGGTCTTATCCCGACGTGGAACTGGACTACGTGCACGTCGACGCGATGTGCCAGCACCTGCCGATGACCCCGGAGCGCTTCGACGTGGTGGTCACCGACAACCTCTTCGGCGACATCATCTCCGACCTGGGCGCCACCATCCAGGGCGGCCTCGGGGTGGCGTGCAGCGCCAACCTGAACATCGACGGCGCGGCGCCGAGCATGTTCGAGCCGGTGCACGGCTCGGCCCCGGACATCGCGGGCCGCGGCTGGGCCAACCCGGCGGCAGCGGTCCTCTCCGCCGCCCTCTGCCTCGCCGTCCTCGGTCAGGCCGAAGCGGCGCTGGTCTGCGAGCAGGCCGCGGCGTCGGTCCTGGCGGAACTCCCGGCCCTGGCGGGCCCGGCGATGGGAGCGTCCACTTCGGACCTCGGCGACCGAATGGCCGACCGCGTCACCAGGCTCGAAGTCCCCACCGCCCCCTCGATCATGACCGCGATCTCCACCGCGTGACCTTCCCTCGTGAGGCACTGCGAAGATCGGCTGCGGGGGGCGCCCGTTCGGCTGGCATGATCGGCTTCCATGGGTTTGTTCCGAACGAAGCCGAAGCTCGCCACCGTGCTGGGGCGGGCGTTCCGTTGCCTGGTGTGCGGCTGCCCGGAGTTCTGGTACCGCGAGGTCAAGTTGAACTCCACGGCCGCCGAGTTCTTCGACCTGGCGTGGGCGAACCGCTCCGCGCTGGGGTTGATCTGCGAGCAATGCGGCTACGTGCACGAATTCGCCGGGCGCGGGCGGCCCGAGCTCTGGGCGCTGGACAAGGGCTATCCGGCCGGCGCCGAGTAACCGTCCACATCGGACCAGCTCGTCAGGCTCCGGCGGGTTTCGAAGCGGCGCCGCCGGCCGCTGACCGGATCGGTGAACTCCAGCGTCCTGGCGAGGAGTTGCAGGGGCGCGGTGAAGTCGTCGGCGGCGCGGTCGCGGACGAATGGATAGAGGTCGTCGCCGAGGATCGGGATGCCGAGGCGGTTGAGGTGCACCCGTAGCTGGTGGGTGCGGCCGGTGCGCGGCAGCAGCCGGTAGCGGCCGAGGCCGTCGCGGTGCTCGATCAGCTCGATGCGCGTCTCGCTGTTCGGCTCGCCGGGTTCTTCCTGCGCGGCGAGCACGCCGCGGTGCTTGACGATCCGGCTGCGCACCGTCCGCGGCATCGGCAGCCGCGGGTCGAAGCGGGCGACGGCCTCGTACTCCTTGTGCACCAGGCGGTCGTGGAACAGGGTTTGGTAGGCGCCGCGCAGCTCAGGCCTGAGCACGAACATGACCAGCCCGGCGGTCAGGCGGTCCAGCCGGTGCGCCGGGCTGAGCTGCGGCAGGTCCAGGTCGCGCCGCAGCCGCACCAGCGCGGTCTCCACGACGTGCCCGCCGCGCGGCGTGGTGGCCAGGAAGTGCGGCTTGTCCACGACCAGCAGGTCGTCGTCGCGGTGCACGACGTCCAGGGCGAACGGCACCGGCGTCTCGTCGGGCAGGTCGCGGTGGAACCAGATGAACCCGCCTGGCGCGTACGGCGCGTCGGGCCCGAGCGGGCCGTCGACGCCGACGATGCGGCCCTCGCGGAGCATGGCGTCGATGCGTTCCGGGGCGAGCTTCGGTATCCGGTCGACGAGGTGGTCCCGGACGGTGGCCCAGCGGCCGTCGGCGGGTAGTCGCAACCGGACGGGGTCCAGGCCGTGCCGCTGGGGCAGCGGCGACTTGAGCTTGCGTCGCATCGCCCCACCAGCGTAACCGGCGGCCTACAGCCGGAGCTTGAAGCCCTCGTGCGAGGCCTCGAACCCGAGCCGGTCGTAGAAGCGATGCGCGGCGGAGCGGCTCTTGTCGGTGGTCAGCTGGACCAGGGCGCAGCCGCGCCGGCGGGACTCGGCGATGGCCCATGCGAACATCTCGCGCCCGAGGCCGTGGCCGCGGTGCTGCTCGTGGACGCGGACCGCTTCGATCTGCGCCCGCAGCGCGCCGCGCCGGGCCAGCCCGGGGATGAACGTCAGCTGCATGGTCGCCACGACCTCGCCGCCCGGCGTCGCGGCGACCAGCAGCAGCTGCGCGGGATCGGTGTCGATCGCCTCGAAAGCCCGCCGGTAGGGCTCCAGGTCGGCGGCGGATTCCCGGGTCGCGCCGAGCTGGTCGGCGGCCAGCAGCTCGACGATCGGCCCGAGGTCGTCGCCGGTGGCCCGGCGCAGCCGGTACGTCCCGGACCCGGCGGACAGCTCGGCCAGCACGCTCACCTAACACTCCACTGTGGACTCGGATTCGGGTTCTGCCTTGCGCGAGCCTAACGTGGCGCGCCGGGGAGCGCGAAAATCGGGAGCGCGAGCCGACGGGCCTTGACATGATCGTCGGGACGCCGGAGGAAGGACGGGTATGCCCGAGGTCGCGACGGATCGGCGGCCGGTGGCGGCGCGGTTGGCGGTGGCCACGCTGTTCCTGGTCAACGGGGCGAGCTTCGCCAGCGTCGTGCCCCGCTACCCGGAGCTCAAGGACGTCCTGGTCCTGTCCAACGCCGCGCTGGGCACCGCGATCGCGGCCCTGCCGCTGGGCTCGTTGGTCGCCGGCCTGCTGGCCGGGCCGATCCTGGTCCGCTGGCGGTCGGCCGGTGTCGCGGTCGGCTGCTCGGTGCTGCTGGCGGCGGATCTCGTGGTGATCGGGTTCGCGGCGCAGTGGTGGCAGCTGGCCGCGGCGTTCTTCTTCGCGGGTGCGATGGACGCGATCGTGGACGTGGCGATGAACGCGCACGGGCTGCGGGTGCAGCGGCGCTACGGGCGGTCGATCGTGAACTCCTTCCACGGGATGTGGAGCGTCGGCGCGATCATCGGCGGCACGGCGGGTTCGCTGGCCGCCGGAGCGGCACTGCCGTTGTTCGCGCACCTCGCAGTGGCCGCCATCGTGCTGGCCGCCGTCGCGGTCACCTGCGCGTGGTTCCTGCTGCCAGGCCGCGACGACACCGAGCGCGCGGGCGGACACCGGACCAGGCCGCGGTTCGCGCTGCTGCTCGCGCTGCTGGCGCTGGGCGCGCTGTGCGCCGCGGCGGCGCTGGTCGAGGACACCGCGGCGTCGTGGGGCGCGGTGTACCTGCGCGATTCGCTGGGTGCGGCCCCGGTGCTGGCGGGCATGGCGTTCGTCGCGTTGCAAGCGGCGCAGACGGTCGGCCGGCTCTCCGGCGATCGACTGGTGGACCGGTTCGGCAACCGGGCGGTGGCGCGCATCGGCGGCATCGCGGTGCTCGTGGGCGTCGGCTCGGCGCTCGTGTGGCCGTCCGTCCCGAGCACGCTGGCCGGATTCGCGTTGGCGGGCTGGGGCGTCGCCACGATCATCCCGGCCGGGTTCCACGCGGCCGACGAGCTTCCCGGACTGCCGGGCGGAACCGGGATCGCGGTCGTCGGCTGGGTCTACCGGCTGGGCATCCTGGCCGGCCCGCCGGTTGTCGGGCTGCTCGCGGACGCGGTCAGCCTGCGCCTCGGCCTGGTGGTCGTCCCGTTCGCGGGGGTACTGATCGTGCTGCTGGCGTCGCGCCTGCCGCGCTGACCCGTCACGCGCGGAACTCTTCCTCCGCGACGGTCCAGGCGCGGGCCTGGTCGCTGATCGTCACGCCGAGGCCGGGACGGGCGGAGATGTGCATCCGGCCGCCCGAGATTTCGAGGTGCTCGTCGAACAGCGGATCCAGCCACTCGAAGTGCTCGACCCACGGTTCGCGGGTGTACGCCGCGGCGAGGTGGATGTGGATCTCCATCGCGAAGTGCGGCGCGAGCTGGAGGTTCCGGTCGTCGGCCAGCGCCATCACCTTGAGGAACTGGGTGATGCCGCCGACGCGCGGGGCGTCGGGCTGCACGACGTCGGCGCCGCCGGCGCGGATGAGCTCGCGGTGCTCGGCGGCGCTGGTCAGCATTTCGCCGGTGGCGATCGGGGTGTCGAAGTTCGCGGCGAGCACCGCGTGGCCCTCGAAGTCGTAGGCGTCCAGCGGTTCCTCGATCCACACCAGGTTCAGCGGTTCCAGGGCGCGGCACATGCGGCGCGCGGTGGGCCGGTCCCACTGCTGGTTGGCATCGACCATCAGGGCGACGTCCGCGCCGATCTTCTCCCGCACCGCGGTCACGCGGGCGAGGTCGGTGGCGTTGTCGGGATGACCGACCTTGATCTTGATGCCGCCGATGCCGTTCGCCACCGATTCCGCCGCGCGGTCGAGGACCTCTTCGACCGGCGCGTGCAGGAAGCCGCCGGAGGTGTTGTAGCAGCGCACCGAATCCCGGTGGGAGCCGAGGAGTTTCGCCAGCGGCAGGCCGGCGCGCTTGGCCTTCAGGTCCCACAGCGCGACGTCGAAGGCGGCAATCGCCTGGACCGACAAGCCGCTGCGGCCCACGGAGGCTCCCGCCCAGGCGAGCTTGTCCCAGATCTTGGCGATGTCGCTGGGGTCTTCGCCGAGCAGCGCCGGGGCGATCTCGCGCGCGTGCGCGTACTGGCCGGGGCCGCCGGCGCGCTTGGAGTAGCTGAAGCCGATGCCGACCGGCCCGCCGGCCGTGGTGATCTCGGCGAACAGCACGGCCACCTCGGTCATCGGTTTCTGCCGCCCGGTCAGCACCTTGGCGTCGCTGATGGGAGTGGGCAGCGGCAGCGTCACCGAGGAGATCTTGACCCCGGTGATCCGGTCCAGCGTGGCGGAGTCGGTCGTGGTCATGGGATTTCGGCTCCGTTCAGGCGGATTCGTGCGATTTCGGCTGCAGGCGCCGACGCCCAGGACATTAGGTCGCGCACCGATGCCGGTCCAAGACCCGTTCGACATCGGTCGATACCTTGCCCGCATTGGAGATCCGGTCGCCGACCTCGTCTCGTTCCGCTGCGACCGCGGCCGCCGGTGATGCGCGCAAGGTATCGGTCGATGCCGAAATAGCCATGGACACGCATTTTCCGCGCTCTTAGGCTGCCGAGCGTTCGTCATCGTGACGGCACTCACACCGAGTGCGCGGCCCAGCGGACCGAAGGAGAAGGCATTGACCCAGGTGATGTCGAAGACGCCAGTCCGAGGGGCAGTGTCCGTGCTCGCCGCGGCCCTTTCCCTGTCGCTCGCCGCATGTGGCGGAAACCTCTCCAGCGGTGGCGGCGGGAAGTTCCCGAGCGGGCCGGTCACGATGACGATCGGCCAGGCCCCGGGCGGGAGCACCGACCTGATCGGCCGCGCGCTGGCCCAGGGCGCGGCCGACGATCTCGGCGTTCCGATGCCCGTGGTCAACACGCCTGGCGCCAACGGTGCCCTGGCCGCGAGGGAACTCGCCGGGAAGCAACCGGATGGTCAGCACGTGCTGGTCATCAACGCCTCCCTGACCGCCATCACGCCGCTGGCCGCCGCGCCGCAGGAAGCCGTCGGCATCAACGACTTCGAGGTGGTCACCGGGATTTCCCAGGACGACTACGTGCTGGTCGCCAACGCCGCCTCCGGCCTGAACTCGGTGCAGGGCCTGATCGACGCGCGCCGGAACCTCAAGTTCGGCACCACCGGGGTCGGCACCGGCAGCCAGCTCTCCCAGGAGCTGCTGTTCAAGCAGGCCGGGATCGACGGCACCGCGGTCCCGTTCGACGGCGGGTCGCCGGCGATGACCGCGGTGCTCGGCGACCAGGTGGACGTCGCCTCCGTCCAGCTCGGCGAGGCGATCGGCCAGATCCAGGCCGGAAAGCTGGTCCCGCTGGTCACCTTCTCCGCGCAGCGCAACCAGTACCTCCCGGACACCCCAACGGCCGTTGAGAAGGGCTACGACGTCCGGGTTTCGCAGTTCCGCGCGGTCGTCGCGCCGAAGGGAACGCCGCGGGAGGTCGTGGACCGGCTGCGCCAGGCGTTCCGGACGACGTTCGCCACCGAGCGGTACCGGAAGTTCAACGAGGACAACCTGCTCACCCCGCACGAGGTCGACGGCGCGCAGGTCGCCCAGGAGTGGACCGGCTCGCTGGAGAGCTACCGCGCCATGATCCAGCGGTACGGCATCGACCTCGGCGGGCCGAAGTGAGCGATCCCCGGCGCGACGGCGAATCGGCCGGCGCGGTCGCGAACCTGTTGGTAGCGCTGGTGATCGTCGGCATCGGCGGGAGCGGGATGGCCGGTTCCTGGGCGCTGGGCCTGGGCGGCGCGGCCGCGCCTGCCGCCGGCACCTGGCCGTTCCTGGTCAGCGCCGCGATCACCGTTCTCGGCGTGGTGCTCGCGTTGCTGGCGCGGCGCACGAACGACGCGGAAGGGCTGTCGTCGTCCTGCCTGCCGGTGCTCGGCGCGGTGGCCGGCATGGCCGGGTTCGCCGCCCTGGTCGGCGTGATCGGGTTCGAGATCCCGGGCGCGCTGCTGGCCTTCGCGTGGCTGCGCTTCCTCGGCCGCGAGTCGTGGCGGCTGTCCGTCTTCGGCGCCCTCGGCATCGTGGCGGCCTTCTACCTGATCTTCGTCGGCGCCCTGAACGTGCCGATTCCCCACCTGTTCTAGGAGCGGCGATGGATCTGACACCGGTGCTCGACGGGTTCGGCGTCGTCCTCGAACCCACCAACCTGCTCTACTGCCTGATCGGCGTCGTGATCGGGATGCTGGTCGGGGTGCTGCCCGGTCTCGGCCCGGCCGCGACGATCGCGATCCTGCTGCCGCTGACGTTCGAAGTGGAGCCGGTGACGGCGATCATCATGCTCGCCGGCATCTTCTACGGCGCCCAGTACGGCGGCACCATCACGTCGGTGCTGCTGCGGTTGCCCGGCGAGGCGTCGTCGGTGGTCACGGTCTTCGACGGCCACGCCCTGGCCCGGCAGGGCCGCGCCGGTACCGCGCTCGGGATCGCGGCGATCGGGTCGTTCATCGGCGGCACCGCGTCGATCGTCGTGCTTTCGGTGCTGGCGCCGCTGATCGCCGGGTTCGCGCTCGACTTCGGCCCGCCCGAGTACACCGCCCTCGCCCTGCTCGGGATCCTGCTGGTCGCCACCGTGAGCAGCGGCGGCCGGCTGAAGGCGGTCGTGGCCGCCTGCATCGGGCTGCTGCTGGCGGTGGTCGGGCGCGACACGTTCACCGGCGCCGAGCGGTTCACCTTCGACCTGCTGCCGCTGTCGGACGGGCTCGACTTCGTCCCGATCGCGATGGGCCTCTTCGGCCTCGGCGAGATCCTCTACAACCTGGAGGAACGGCGGCAGGGCGCGACGGCTGTCACCCGGGTGGCCAACGCGTGGCCGTCCCGCGCGGATCTCCGGCAGTCGGCGGGGGCGATCGGCCGGGGCTCCGTGCTGGGGTTCGTTCTGGGAGTGCTCCCGGGCGGCGGCGCCACGCTCTCCTCGCTCGCGGCGTACGCGCTGGAGAAGCGCCGGTCGAAGACGCCGGAGCGATTCGGCAGCGGCGCGGTCGAGGGCGTTGCCGCGCCGGAGACGGCGAACAACGCGGCCGCGACGTCGTCGTTCATCCCGCTGCTGACGCTGGGCATTCCGGCGAACGCGACGATGGCGATGATCTTCGGCGCGCTGCTGATCCAGGGCGTGACGCCCGGACCGCAGCTCGTGGACGAACAGCCGGAGCTGTTCTGGGGCGTGGTGAATTCGATGTACATCGGGAACATCTTGTTGCTGGTCATGAGCATTCCGCTGGTCGGGCTTTTCGTGAAGATCCTCCGGGTGCGCGGCACGGTCCTAGCCCCGATCACCGTGCTGATCACGCTGGTGGGCGCGTACACCGTCCGCAACAGCGTCTTCGACATCGGGCTGGTGATCGTCTTCGGCGTCCTCGGCTACCTGATGAAGAAGTTCGGCTTCGAACCCGGGCCGCTGGTGCTGGCCTTCGTGCTCGGGGCGTTGCTCGAAACCTCGCTGCGCCGGTCGCTGCTGCTCTTCGACGGCGATCCGGCCGGCTTCGTCACCAGGCCGATCTCCGGCACCTTGCTCGCGCTGCTGGTCCTGGTCGTCCTGCTTCCGTTGCTGCAGAAGCTCATCCGGTCGCGGCGGGCGCGAGAACGGGAGAAGGCGGACGTTTGAGCCCGGTCACAGCAGGTCGAGCAGCGCGTGCAGGGCCGGGTTGTCGTTCGCGCGGCGCCAAACCAGGTGCAGTTCCACGGGATTCGGCTCGGGGAGCCGGACCTCGCGGAACGTCACGCCTTCGAAATGCAGCCGGGCCGCGGTGGCGGGCACCAGGGCGCTGCCGAGGCCGACCTGGACCAGCGCCAGGGCGGTGTGGATCTGGCTGACGTGCTGCACGTAGGCCGGCTGCACGCCGGCGTTGCCGAAGGTGGTGACGAGCAGTTCGTGGAAGTACCGGGCTTCGGTCGGGGAGTACATCACCATGTCGGTGCCGTGGAATCGCGCCAGTTCCAGGGGTTTCGCGCCGTCGGCGAGCGGATGCCGGCCGGCAGGGCCGCCAGCAGCGGTTCCGCGCGGAGCCGGCGCGACTCCAGCTCGGGCCGCGCGGCCGGCGGACGGGCCAGCCCGAGGTCCAGGGAACTTCCCGCCAGCCGGTCGATCTGGTCGCGGGTGACCAGCTCGTGCAGCACGACGTCCACCTGCGGCAGATGTTCGCGAACAGTCGCCAGCAAGCCGCCCAGCACCCCGTACGCCGAGGTCGCGGTGAAGCCGATCCGGATGATGCCCGCCTGGCCCGAGGTCACCCGCCGCACAGACAGCGCGGCGTTCTCGGCCTCGTGCAGCAGGCGCCGCGCGTCCTGCAGGAACGCCCTGCCGGCCGGCGTCAGCCGCACGGTGCGGCTGGTGCGGTCGAACAGCTGGACCTTGAGTTCCTTCTCCAGTTGCTGGATCTGCCGCGTCAGCGGCGGCTGGGTCATGCGCAGGCGCTGCGCGGCACGGCCGAAGTGCTGCTCCTCGGCCACCGCGACGAAGCCGGTGAGCTGGTTCAGGGTGAACAATGATGCCGTCCCGGTATCGGTAGATGCATTGTTGGACTTGGACGTGCATTGATGGCCCACCTTACTGTCGTCCGCAGCCGGCACCGATTCCCCGCCGGCACGGCCACCTCCGCGGCGCCGGGGGAGCGGCCGGCCGGATCCGCCTACGAAGGAGATCGCCGATGTCCGCGTACCCGCCCACCGATGTGGCTCGGCAGCTGGCCGGCGGGCTGTTGTCGTTCCCGGTGACGCATTTCCGGCCTGACCGCGGCTTCGACGAGGCCGCCTACCGGGAGAACATCGGCTGGCTGGGCGGGTTCGGCGCGGCTGGTCTCTTCGCGGCCGGCGGCACCGGGGAGTTCTTCTCGCTGACACCGGCCGAAGTCGAGTCGGTGGTCACCGCGGCGGCGCAGGAAGCGCCCGAAGGCGTGCCGGTGATCGCCCCGGCCGGTTACGGCACGGCGATGGCCGTCGAGATGGCCCGCTCCGCCGAACGCGCCGGGGCCGACGGCCTGCTCCTGCTGCCGCCGTACCTGACCGAGGCGGATCAGGCCGGGCTCGCCGCCCACGTCCGCGCGGTCTGCGCGGCCACCGGCCTCGGCGTGATCCTCTACAGCCGCGCCAACGCGGTCTTCGACGAGGCGACGGTGGCCGGGCTCGCAGAGGACTGCCCGAACCTGGTCGGGTTCAAGGACGGCGTCGGCAACATCGAGAAGATGACTCGCCTGTATTCGCGGCTGGGCGACAGGCTGACCTACATCGGCGGCCTGCCCACCGCGGAGACCTTCGCGCTGCCGTACCTGGAGCTGGGCGTCACGACCTACTCGTCGGCGATGTTCAACTTCGTGCCGGAGTTCGCGATGCGCTTCTACCGGGCGGTGCGCGATCACGATCGCGCCGCGGTGTACCGCCACCTCGACGAGTTCGTGCTGCCGTACTGCGACATCCGGAACCGGCGCGCCGGGTACGCGGTGAGCATCGTCAAGGCGGGCATGAAGGTCATCGGCCGCCCGGCCGGGCCGGTCCGCCCGCCGCTGGTCGATCTCGACGACTCCGAGCTCGCGCTGCTGGCCGGCCTCGTCAAGCGCCTGCCAGGGGAGCCGCGATGACCGACCACGAACCGATCGCCGGCGAGCACCGACCGCGGAGGATGCCGACCATGACCGCTCAGCACAGCCCGTTGGTGACCGGCATGCAGGTCGTTCCCGTCGCGGGGCACGACAGCATGCTGCTCAACCTCAGCGGGGCGCACGCCCCGCACTTCACCCGCAACCTGGTGATCCTCACCGACTCCGAAGGCCGCACCGGAGTCGGCGAGGTGCCCGGCGGGGAACCCATCCGCAACACCCTGGAGGAGTCCCGGGATCTGGTCGTCGGGCAGCCGGTCGCGCGTTACCACGCGGTGCTGGCCGGCGTGCGCGACCGCTTCGGCGACCGCGACTCCGGCGGGCGCGGCGCGCAGACCTTCGACCTGCGCATCGCGGTGCACGCCGTGACCGCCCTGGAATCCGCGCTGCTCGACCTGCTCGGCAAGCACCTCAGCGTGCCAGTCGCCGAGCTGCTCGGCGACGGCCGGCAGCGCGACGAGGTGCCGGTGCTGGGCTACCTGTTCTTCGTCGGCGACCGCACCAAGACCGACCTGGACTACCGCGCCCCGGTGGACGAGCCGGCCGACGCCGACGACTGGTCGCGGCTGCGCCACGAGGAGGCGCTCACCCCCGATTCCGTCGTGCGGCTGGCCGAAGCGGCGCAGGCCCGCTACGGGTTCCGCGACTTCAAGCTCAAGGGTGGCGTGCTGCCCGGGTCGGCCGAGATCGAGGTCGTCACCGCGCTGGCCGAACGGTTCCCGGACGCCCGAATCACGATCGACCCCAACGGCGGGTGGCTGCTGTCCGAGGCGATCGAGCTGTGCCGGGGCCTGCGCGACGTGCTTGCCTACGCCGAGGATCCGTGCGGCGCGGAGCGGGGCTACTCGGGGCGGGAGGTCATGGCGGAGTTCCGGCGGGCGACCGGGTTGCCCACGGCGACGAACATGATCGCCACCGACTGGCGCGAGCTCGGCCACGCGATTCGCACCGACGCCGTCGACATCCCGCTGGCCGACCCGCACTTCTGGACGATGAGCGGCTCGGTGCGCGTCGCGCAGCTCTGCGACGCGTGGGGCCTGACGTGGGGTTCGCACTCGAACAACCACTTCGACGTGTCGCTGGCGATGTTCACCCACGTCGCCGCCGCGGCGCCCGGCGAGATCACCGCCATCGACACGCACTGGATCTGGCAGGACGGCCAGCGGCTCACCCGGCAGCCGCTGGTCATCACCGGCGGACGGCTACCGGTGCCGACCGCTCCGGGGCTCGGCGTGGAGCTCGACATGGTCCGGGTTGCCGAGGCGCACGAGCTCTACCAGCGGAAAGGCCTCGGTGCCCGCGACGACGCCCTGGCTATGCAGTACCTCGTCCCGGGCTGGGCCTTCGACGGCAAACGCCCGGCCCTCGACCGGTGACGGCCTGATCAGCCGAGCAGTTTGGCGAAGAACCAGCCGACGCGGCTCACCTTTCGGATGCGCGGATTGTCGGCCACGCCGTGGATCTCCCACTGCTGGCCGCAGACGTCGCATCGCCACATGCCGATCCGGCTGGTGTCGGGTTCGCAGGGGTGGCCTCGGCGCCCTCGTCTCATGCACCGATGACATCACAACGCGTGCCCGGGATGGCCCGGATCGGTTCCGGAAGATCGGGTGAAACCGTGACTTTCGGCCTTACCGAGCGTGCACGGAAACCCCGTAGCGTCATCGGGGCACGTCGGGGAGAGGAGCACCAGGTGACGCTGCGGGAGATGGTCGAGCAGATGGAACGGCGCTGGGAGGAGCTGAACACCCTGCGCGCGAGCCCGGACATGTACGGCAGCGAGAGCCTGGACGGCCAGCTCTCCGAGCTGGAGCTGTGGCTGCTGCGGATGCACCGCCTGAGCGCGACGAGCCCCGCCGCATGACGGGGATCGCGCCGGGAGTGCGGATCAGTTGACCAGCCGCTCGCGGGGGGCGAGCTTGTCGAGCAATCGGAGCAGCTCAGTGCGCTCGGCCGGGGTGAGCCGGTCGAGCAGTTCGATGTCCACGCGGTCGGCGATCGGCTCGACGGCGCGCAGTTCCGCCTCGCCGACGTGGGTGAGCCGCAGGAGTCGGCGGCGCCGGTCGGCGTCGTCGATGGTGCGGTGCACCAGGCCGCGCTGCTCCATTCGCACCAGCAGGGAGGCCAGGGTCGCTTTGTCGATCGCGGCCCGCTGGCCGAGCTGAGCCTGTTCGATGCCGGGGTTCGCCCGGATCGCGTTTAGCACCGCGTACTGCGGTTTCGTCAGGTGCGGCAGGCGGGATTGCCAGCTCGAGGTGTGTTCCTGCATGGCGCGGCGCATGAGGTGGAAGACGGCGTTGTCCAGCTCCACGTGGGCGTCACTTCCGTCGGGTCGGCGAACGGGGTGTGCGAATCCTAGTCCAAACGGACCAATTCGCGGCCGAACCGGCGGATATTCGGAACGTCACGGGCCTGGATTTCGGCCGAGATCGCAGGTGCACGGGTCCTGGCAGGCGTGGTTGAGGCCCGGCAACGGGTAGGTCTCGACCCGCCGCGAGCGGTCGATGGTCAGCCAGGCCAGCACGCCGCCGGCCGCGCACATCACCGCGGAGATCAGCATGGCCTGCCCGAAACCGGGGCCGAGCGGCGCGCCCGCGCCGGTGTGCGACAACCCGGCGATCACCGGGAGCACCGCGACCGCGAGGAGACCGGCCAGCCGGGACACCGCGTTGTTCACGCCGGAGGCGACGCCCGCGTTGTCGGGGCTGACGGAGGCGAGCACCGCCGAGGTCAGCGGCGCCACCGTGATGGACAGGCCGGCGCCGAACACCAGGACGCCGGGCAGCACGCCGCTCAGGTAGGTGCTGCCGGGCACCGCCCAGGTCAGCAACGCGAGGCCGGCCCCGCAGATGATCGGGCCGATGCTCATCGGCAGGCGCGGGCCGGTGCGTTGCGCGAGCGCGCCGACGCGCCCGGAAACCAGCAGCATGATGATCGTGATCGGCAGCGTCGCGATGCCCGCGGCGAGGGCGGTGTATCCCATCGACTGCTGCAACTGCAGCGACAGCAGGAACAACGCGCCGCTCAGCGCCGCGTAAACGGTGAAGGTCGTGAGGTTCGCGCCGGTGAACTGCGCGGAGCGGAACAGCGACAACGGCAGCAGCGGGTCCGGATGGCGCGATTCGATCAGCGGGAACGCGACCAGCGCGGCGACGCCCACCACGGCCGCCGCCGCGCTGGCGGCGTTCCACCCTTTCGTCGGGATCTCGATCAGCGCGTACACGGCACCGGCCAGCCCGACGGTCACGGTGATCGCGCCGAAGACGTCCGGTCGCCCGGCGGCGGCCGGATTGCGGGACTCCGGCACGTGCCGCAGCGCGAGCAGCGCCGCCGCCGCGATGGGGACGTTGATGAAGAACACCCAGCGCCAGGACGCCGCGTCCACCAGCCAGCCGCCCACGAAAGGCCCGATCGCCGAGGACACACCGGTCAACCCGGCCCAGCGGCCGACGGCCTCGCCGCGGTCGTCGTGCCGGATGGTGGAGTTGATCAGCGCCAGGCTGCCGGGCACCAGCAACGCGCCGCCGACGCCCTGCAGCAGGCGAGCGGTGATCAGGGCCGCGCCGTTGGGTGCCAGCCCGCAGCCCAGCGAAGCCAGCGTGAACAACACCAGCCCGAGCGTGTAAACGCGGCGGCGGCCGTAGCGGTCACCGAGCGCGCCGCCGAGCAGCAGCAACGCGCTGAGCGTGAGCAGGTAGGCGTCCAGCACCCACTGCAGGACGCTGAGATCGCCGCCCACGTCCCGGCCGATCGCCGGCAGCGCGACGTTGACGACGGAGCCGTCCAGGAACGCCACCCCGGAGCCGAGGATCGTGGCGAAGATGATCCAGCGGCCGGACTGGGAACGAAGCGCTACGGCGGCGGTCACCGCCCGACCATAAGGGGCGTGCCCGGGACCCGCCGTCGATCACCTGGTGCCCGGCGTGAAGGCCACCGGCAGGTGCTTGATCCCGTTGATGAAGTTCGACACCAGGCGCTCGACCGGCCCGGTCACCCGCAGGTCGCGCATCCGCCACAGGGCCTCGCGGTAGAACGCCCGCAGCTGCAGCCGGGCGAAGTGCGCGCCCAGGCAGACGTGCGGGCCGTTGCCGAAGGCGACGTGGTCGTTGGGCGTTCGCCGGATGTCGAAGCGGTGCGGGTCGGGGAACCGCCGTTCGTCGAAGTGCGCCGAGCAGTGGAACACCACGACCTTGTCGCCGGCGGCGATGCGCCGGCCACCGAGTTCGGTGTCGGCGGTCGCGGTGCGGCGGAAGCTGAGCACCGGCGGGTGGTAGCGCAGCGTCTCCTCCACGGCGGAGTCCAGCAGCCCGGGATCCTCCAGCAGCAGCCGAAGCTGGTCGGGGTTCTCGGCGAAGGCGAGCATTCCGCCCGGCAGCGCGCTGCGCACGGTGTCGTTGCCCGCCACCGACAGCAGGAAGAAGAACATCTCCAGCTCGGCGTCGGCCAGTCCGCGCCCGTCCGGCTCGGCGGTGGCCAGCGCGGTCATCACGTCGTCGGCCGGATTCCGGCGCTTGAACGCCGCGAGGTCCTGGGCGAAGGCGAACATGTCCGCCAGCATCGCCGGGGAACGCGGGTTGACCGGCTTGCCGTCCGAGTCGCGGATGACCTCGGAGTGCTCCGGGTCCTGGTAGCCGATCACCCGGTTGGTCCACTCCAGCAGCATCCGCCGGTCCGACTCCGGCACGCCGAGCAGATCGGCGAGGTTGCGCAGCGGGTAGTCGTCGGTGACCTCGACCGGCAGGTCGCACTCGCCGCGCTCGACGACGCCGTCGACCAGCAGTCGGGCCCGCTCGGCGACCTCGTGCCGGAAGCGGTCGATCCGCCGGGGCGTGAACGCGCGGCTGACCAGGCGGCGCAGCCGCCCGTGCTCCGGCGGGTCGAGGTTGAGCATCATGCTGCGGATGAACGGCAGATCCGCCGGGTCGGGATCGCGGATCTGGGTGGCGCCCAGCCAGGACGAGTAGGCCGTGGCGGACTTCAGCACCGCGACGACGTCGGAATACCTGGTGACGGCCCAGAATCCGGGCCCGGCCGGCCAGTCGCCGATCTCGTGCTCCTCCTGGTGGCTCACCGGCGCGTGCCGCCGCAGCCAGGCGAAGTCGTCGTGCGGCACGCCGTCGGCGTACTTGCGCGGGTCGAACACGTCCGGAACGTGGGCGGGCGCTGCCATCGAGACTCCTTCACCGCAGCCGTTGCAGGCCTACTCTGGCCGCGGCGCGCAACCCCGTCAACGCCCACCCTCCGTCCGAAGTGGACCAGGGTCTGTTTTATGCGCGGCGGTAGCCGCTTGCGGTGTGGGACTCAACTTGCGCCGCCGCGGGTTCACTGAGCCCACCCCGCTGGGGTTCTCCCAGCGAGGACAGCCTGGACATACATAAGTCGGGGATCCCGGAGTGAGACGGCCGCAGCAACTCCCGCAGGGGGGCCGCTACCCGCACCGCCACGCAAACCACATTCGAACACCCATTATCCCAGTGTCGGCACCGCCAGCCCGGTGGCCGGCAGCTGTGAGGCCTTGGCGTTCGGGGCGTAGCGGCGCAGCAGGTCCAGGCCGATCTGCGCGCGGCGCACCCGTTCGCGGCCGAGCGCCACCGCCGTCGGTGTCAGGTGGGTGCCGCTGGGGTAGATGTTCGGCGCGTTGCGCAGCCCGAACTTGACGTGCACCGGGGCCGCGACGCGCACGATCTCGGCGATCTCGAAGTGCCGGACGAAGCCGCCCATGTCGTCGGGTGCCTCCACGTAGACGTCCAGCGGCAGGTCGGTGGCGGCGCGGATGGCGGCCAGCTGCCCGATGCTCAGGTCGGTCGGCACGTTGTAGGTGTCGGCGCCCAGGTCCTCGGCGATGCGCACCGAGGCGGGATTCGCCAGTCCCATCTGGACGCTGATCTTGAACTGGAGGTCCGGCGGCAGGTCGCCGGCCGCGCGCATCGCCGCGGCCACCTTGAGCACGCCGAGATCGGTGATCAGCACGCTGCGGATGCCCGCCTCGGCGGTGCGGCGGATGTCCTCCAGCACGTGCACGAGTTGTTCGGTGCCGCGCGCCTGGGCGGCGACCGGGCCGCCGGCCGCTGCGGTGGCCATGGGGCTGGTGTCCCACCCGGCGACCGGCCGGGCGAACAGGCTCAGCTCGACCGACCGTCCGGCGGCCGTTTCGGCCATCTCGCGCAGCTCGTCGTCGGTGAGCAGCATGCCGCCGCTGCCCTGGGAGATGCGGTGCACCGGCACCTGCCGGGCGTCCGCCTCGGCGAGCACCGCGTCGAGCACCTCGGGCCCTTCGGTGCTGGGGATCTCCACCCGGTACTGCGCGCCGTCGGGGAACCGCTTGGTGCTGGTGACGGGGGAGTCGTCGGCGGGCAGTCCCTGGGACCGCAGGAATTCACGTGTCTGGCGCACCGGTAGCTCCGTCCGAAATGTCGAACAACGTTCGCCAAATCGTATGGTTGGCCGGGTCGGGTGGTCAAGCACCCCGGCTCGCCTGTGGTCGATATCGGATACGATGTTCGAAATATCGGTCAACGGGCCGATGAGTTCCGACAGGGGGAAGTACGCGTGGCACGAGCGGTACCTGCCGTGGAACGGGCCTTCGACGTCCTGGAGCTGTTCCTGGACGCCCACGAGCTGAGCGCGCCGGAGATCACCGCGCAGCTGGGCCTGCCGCGGACCACGGTGCACGAGCTGGTCGGCACGCTCAGCGAGCGCGGCTACCTGATGCCCGCCGGCCGCGGCAGCAACCGGTTCCGGCTGGGCGTGCGCGGCTTCCAGCTCGGCGCGGCCTACGCCGAGCGACTGGACCTCGCCCGCGAGGGGCAGCTCGTCGCGGAGGAGATCGCCGAGCGCTGCCAGGAAACGGTGCACGTCGGAGTGCGAGACGGCACGGACGTGCTGTACGTGGCCAAGGTCGACAGCAGCCACCCGGTCCGGATGGTCTCGGCCGTGGGCCGGCGGCTACCCGCGCACTGCACCGCGCTCGGCAAGGCGCTGCTGGCGACGCTGCCGCGCACCGAGGTCGACGAGCTCTACGGCAACCGCCGCCTGGAGGCGATGACCGAGCACAGCATCACCACCCGCAAGGCGCTGCGCCGGGAGCTCGACGCCATCGCCAAGGACGGCGTGGCAGGCGAGTACTGCGAGTCCAACGAGTCGGTGGCCTGCGTCGCCGCGCCGGTGCGCGACCAGTCCGGCGCGGTGGTGGCCGCGATGAGCATCTCGGCGCCGATCCTGCGCTGGAACGACGAGACCGAGGCGGCGCTGCGCGAACTCGTCGCGGAAGGCGCGACCGCCCTCTCCGAACGCCTGGGCCACACCGGTTCCTGACCAAGCGATTCCCGCAGGGGCCGGCACCTTTCTTTCAGTGCCGGACGATCACGACGGGGCACTTGGCGTGCTGGGCGCAGCGCTGGCTCACCGACCCGAGCAGCGCGCCGTAGAAGCTGCCGTGGCCGCGGCTGCCGACCACCAGCAGCTCGGCGCCTTCGGAGGCGTCGAGCAGCGTCTGCGCCGCGTGCCCGTGTGTGAGTTCACGCTGCACCGGAACCGCCGGGCTGAACTCGTGCTCGATCTCGTCGACGGTGTCCTCGAGGCTCTTGCGCGCGGACTCCTCGAAGTCGTCCGGCGGCATCGGGCCACCCTCCCAGCTGTAGAACGCCGGGAACTCCCATGAGGTGACCGCGTGCACCGTGGCCCCGGACAGCGCTGCCTGCCGCAGCGCCCACCGCAGGGCGCACTTGGACGATTCCGAGCCGTCCACGCCGACGACGATCCTGTGCTGGGTTCCGCTGTTCATGGCGCTGGCCTCCGGTTCCGCGATCCGCTGTGTCGGGCTCAGCCGCGGGCCTGCTCGACGAGCTCCTCGGACAGTTTCCGCAGCCGCGACCTGGCCTGCCGGTCGTAGGCCTGTTCGAGCGCGCGGCAGGCGCGGGTTCCATGGAAGTACTCCCCGGTGACCTCGTCCAGTCCCGGATCCACGACCAGCCGCATCGTCGCGGCGACGCCCTCGGCCACCGTGGCCACCGGGCTCACCCCGGCCTCGCGGACCATCGCGGTGTTCATGTAGGTCGCCGGGTGCAGCGCGTTGACCGTGACGCCGCTGCCGCGCAGCTGCTCGGCCAGGTCGAAGGTGAACATGATCTGCGCGAGCTTGCTCTGCGCGTACGCCCGGTTGCCGAGGTAGTTCCGGATCAGCATGGGGTCGTCGAAGTCGATCGGGTGCTGCCCGGCCGAGGCGACGTTGACCACCCGGGCCGGCGCCGAGGCGATCAGCAGCGACTGCAGCAGCCGCGTCAGGTGGTAGCCGGCGAGGTAGTTCACCGCGAACCGCAGCTCGACGCCGTCCGGGCTCTCCTCCCGCCCGCTGCCCGGCGGCCCGGAACCGATGCCCGCGTTGTTGACCAGCACGTCCAGCCGGTCGCAGCGCAACCGGACGTCGCTGGCCAGCCGTTCGACCTGGCGCAGCTCGGCGAGGTCGGCGACCAGCACGTCGAGGCGGTCCGAACCGGTGGCCGCCGCGATCTCCGTGCGCACCGCCTCGGCTCGCTCCGCGCTGCGCCCGTGGATCAGCACCCGGGAACCGGCCTCGGCGAGCCGGAGGGCCAGGGCTCGGCCGAGCCCGCCGGTCGCGCCGGTGATCAAGATGCAACGCTCGCTGGGATCGCGCACGGCTCGCTCCGAACTGTCGGCGGTGATTACCACCAGTGTGCGGACGCGCGCCGAGAACTGTCATCCTCGCGGCCCGGAGATCCCCGGCCGAGGTACCACGAAAGCGTTGTGTCGCAAGGCACTTTCTGAGGATGTCGGGACGTGCGGTACGGATAGTGCGGTCCTTACCCGAGTGGGTGCTTGTAACTGTGGGTAACGCGCGATACACCTGAGGACGGTGTGGTGCTTCGCCGCATCCGAACCTCGCCGAGGGAGCAACCATGACCACCAACGAGGAGAGCTCCACCGGACGCTATCTGGTGCTGCTGGAAGACAACTCCACGATCATCGGAACGCGCGAGCTGACGCGGCTGACGGGCATCCGCTGCGCCAACACGGCCGACGCGGCGGGCGCGGCGCCGGGCGAGCTTTTCCGCGGCGCGGGCGGGATCGTGCTGCATCAGCTCGGCATCGCGTTGGTCAGCGCAGATGCCGACCAGGCGGCAGCCCTGACGAGCGCGGCCGGGGAGACCGGCCCGATCGCGGCGTTCGAACCGGAGCGCCGGGTGTTCGCCATCGGCGCGGAACCGGCGGTCGCGGACGGCGAATTCACCTGGGGCCTGCAGTCCGTGCGCGCCGACCGCACCCAGCCCACCGGCAAGGGCGTGCGGGTCGCCGTGCTCGACACGGGCCTGGACCTCAAGCACCCGGACTTCGCCGGCCGGGACATCGTCACCGGCTCCTTCGTGGACGGCCAGGACGTGCAGGACGGCCACGGGCACGGCACGCACGTGATCGGCACCTCCTGCGGGTCGCGCACCTCGCAGGCCGGGCCCGGCTACGGCATCGCGTCCGAGGCCAGCATCTACGCGGGCAAGGTGCTCGGCGACGACGGTTCGGGCACCGACAGCGGCATCCTCTCCGGCATCGAGTGGGCGATCTCCAACGGTGCCGCGGTGGTGTCGATGTCGCTCGGCGCGCCGGCGCAGCCGGGCCAGCCGTACTCGGCGGCCTTCGAGCGGGTCGCGCAGCGCGCGATGGAGCGCGGCACGCTGATCATCGCCGCGGCCGGCAACGAGAGCGAGCGCTCCGCCGGGACGATCGCGCCGGTCGGGCACCCAGCCAACTGCCCGTCCATCCTGGCCGTCGGCGCGATCGATTCGCAGCTGCAGATCGCCGACTTCTCCAGCGGCACCGTCGACGAGATCGGCCAGGTTGACCTGGTCGGCCCCGGCGTGGACGTCTATTCGAGCTGGCCGGGAGCGGAGCGCTACCGGAAGCTCAGCGGCACCAGCATGGCCACGCCGCACGTAGCGGGCGTCGCGGCGCTGTACGCGCAGCAGCACCCGGAGCGGGCGTGGGGCCTGTGGGCACGGCTGTCGCAGACGGCCCGCCAGCTGCCGCTCGCCTCGACCGACGTCGGAGCGGGCCTGGTCCAGGCACCGTAGCGGCCTGAGGTCGCCGCGCGGTCAGTCTCCTTCGATGGCCTGCGCGGCGACCTTCGCGCAGTTGCCGAGATCCTCGGCGGCGGCCGCGGCCTGGTCGAGCGCGACGTTCACCTCGGACGGCTGGCCCGCGTGCGGTGAGTGGTAGGCGGAAGCCAGCATGTCGAGCTGCCGGGCCAGCCGGGCACCCGCCGCGGTGACGGCCAGCAAGGCTTCGCGCGCCGCGGTGATTTCAGCCGGTGTCAGGTCTTTGCGGGCGGTTCGTTCCAACTCGCCGCTGGCCTGCGACATCACTTCGGCGGTCGTGCCGACGTCCTGCCAGCGCGACGGCGTTCCGCTCTCCATCTGGTTGCCCCCCACAAGCGCCGGTATCGGCGCGTTCTGAACAGTTTCCGCCCTGGCCCGGGTCAGCGCTCTGCTGCGGCATGCTCGCTCACCTCGCCTCCGCAGGACTTCGACGTGCTTCGCGTACCCGGTGCGGGCGGCGGTCACACGTGCGAGTGGCGGGCGCGGAGGCGCGCTGCGACGACCGAGCCGAGCGCTCCGGCGGCGACCTCCAGGCGGCGCGGGCCGGAGACCGCGAGCCGTCGCCGGAACACGTCGTACCCGGACTCCACGATGCGGTCCAGGATCTCGCCGTACAGCGTGAAAGCGGTGCGCACGCACGGCCGGGATCCGGGCGCGAGCAGCGCGATGCCCGGCTCCGCGGCCCGGTACTTCGAGCGGGTGCGCGCGACCTGGTCGGCCAGCGCCCGGCGCACCGGGCGGTCCGGGCGGCCGGATTCCCGGCACCAGGCCAGCCGGTCCCGGTCGACGCCGAACACCGCGAGCTCCTCCATCGGCAGGTAGACCCGGCCGCGGTCGAGGTCCTCGCCGACGTCGCGCAGGAAGTTGGTGAGCTGGAAGGCGCCACCCAGCGCTGCGGCGTAGGGCTCGGCCTCCTCGGCCGGGCACACCGTGCCGAGCACCGGGAGCAGCTGGAGGCCGATCACCGCCGCCGAGCCGTGGATGTAGGCGTCCAGCGCCGCCCGCGTCGGGTAGCCGTGGACGGTCAGGTCCATCCGCATCGAGGCCATGAAGTCGGTGAACAGCGCCGGGTCGATGCCGTGCCGGGCGACGGTGTCGATGAGCGCGGCCAGGATCGGGTCGTCGCTGCGTCCGGCGCGCAGGCCCGCGCGCAGCTCGCCGTCCAGCTGGTCCAGCGCCTGCTGCCGGTCCGGCACGGTCCGCTGCTGGTCGGTGTCGTCGACGATGTCGTCCACCCACCGTGCGAAACCGTAGAGCGCGTGCACCGAAGGCCGCTGCGGCGGCGTCAGCAGCCGGGTCGCGAGGAAGTAGGTGCGCCCATGCGCGGCGTTGAGCATCCGGCACCGCTGGTAGGCGGGGCGCAGCTGCGGCCGGACGCCCGCGGCGTCGAGCTCGCGGCGCGCCGCCACTCGCGGCCAGGTGCCCGTGTCCATACCGGGCATCTCAGCACACGGAGTGCGCGAGCGTGCGCACGGTGGGCATCCGCGGTGAACCCGGTCACTACGGTCTGAGTCCTATTAGGACGGTTCAGCTGGCTCGTTGCGCGCGCGCCGCCGGATTCAGCCGAGCCCGCTCTCGGCCAGGGCCTCGTCGAGGCCGTCGAGCAGGACGACGCCCAGGGTGTTCGCCACCGAACCGGAGGCCAGTTCGCCGCGCAGCCGGAAGGCGAGCAGCCGCACCCGGCGCGGATCCGGCCGGTCCTGCCGCACGGCCTCGCACAGCCGCCTGGCGATGAGTTCGATCTCGACGGTGTCGCCGTAGCGGGCGTGCACCGTGGGCAACGCCAGCAACACGACCTTGGCCACCCGGGTCAGCCCGGTGAAGTCCGGGCGTGCCGCGGGAGCGGGCGCAGGCTGGGCGGGCACCACCGGATCCGCCGGGCGCTCGTCGAGCACCGCGACCGACTGCGACCTGGCCCATGAGCCGACGTCGCCGCCGTGCCTGCCCGCGCAGATCAGCCCGGATCCGGTCAGCCCGGCGCGGGCGGGCGCGCCCTGCCACCCGGTGCCGCTGGTGGCGATCAGCTCCTGTTCGCGCAGGGTCTGCACGACGTCGGCGAGCTCCGCCCACGAAGGCTGCAGCGCGGCCGCCTCGGCCGCCGGGCTGCCGAAGAAATCCGCGACCTCGGGCCGGAAGCGGTCGTCCTCGTACAGGTACCGGAGGAAGGCGCGAGCGATCGACTCAAGCCTGGACACGGTTGGCCTCCAGAATGCTCGTCCAGAGTGCAGGGCGAGAGGGAGGGCGGACCCGGGTCCTGCCGAAGACCGCACCGGCACGCAGCCGGTTCCGGATTTTTGGTGCCGCTGTCCCCAGTTTCAGCGGATCCGCCGCGCGGCCGCCGGGTCCCGGGCGGCCACATCGGAGGAGCCTAAGCGGACCAGGGCCGTGATCGCAGGGGTCTTTCGTCACCCACAAGCTGCGGATTTCGGCGCCGCCGCGTAACTGTCCACTGTGTTCAACACGGTCGGGAACCGCGCCGCTGCGGCGAACGTGACTGGAGTGACTCGGGGGACCGCCGGTCGCAACCCACATCCAAGCCACGACCGACGGCCGGTCGCGCGCACGAAATCCCCTCTGCGTTCCGCGCGCGCGGCGGGCGCTCCAGATCGCCCACGGGATCGGGACCCGCGTGGGAGATCGTCATGACGCCAAGATCGGGAAATTTATTTCGCGCGAGTCCCGGGGGTTTCCGGCGCGCGGTCGTCGGCGCCGGTGCGCAGCCCGTCGAAGGCGATCTTGGTGACCGCGTCGGCGACCTGCGCGGCCCGCAGGCCGCGGCTGGGCCGGTACCACTCGATGATCGAGTTGACCATGCCGAACAGCAGGCGGCTGGTCAGCGCCGGGTCGACGTCCGGGCGGATGCTGCCCTCCGCCTCGGCCTGCCGGACCAGCTCGCTGACCACCTGGTCGAACTCGCGGCGCCGGGTCAGCGCCTGCCGCTCGATCCTGGTGTTGCCGCGCACCCGCAGCAGCAGCGTGACGAACGGCAGCTCGTCGACCAGCACCTCGATGCTGCGCCGGACCACGTGTTCGAGCCGGTCGATGGCCTTGCCGGTGGTCGACGCCTCTTCCTCGGTGACCGCGAACAGCGCGTCCAGGGCCCGGTTGACGCTCAGCCGCAGCAGCTCGTCCTTGCTGGACACGTGGTAGTAGATCGCCGACTTGGTGATGCCCAGCCGCTGGGAGAGGTCCTCCATGCTGGTGCCCTCGTAGCCGCGTTCGTTGAACACCCGGACGGAGACGTCCAGCAGCCTGCCGAGGTCGTAGCCCGGCCGGCCTCGGCGATTCGCGCGACCAGTGTTCCCCGACATGGCTCGCAGTATTTCAGCCGGCGGATCGGGGTTCGCGGCGGTCCACCACGCGGCGCAACTTGCCGACCGAACGCTCCAGCGTGTCCGGGTCCACCACGGCGACCTCGGTGCTGACGCCGACGCCGTCCTTGATCGCGCGGACCAGCTCGGCGGCGGCCGGATCCCGGCGGTCGGCGGGGCAGTCGGTGCGCGCCTCGACGCGCACCGTCATCTCGTCCATCCGGCCCGCGCGGGTGAGTACCAGCTGGAAGTGCGGCGACAGCCCCTCGGTGCGCAGCACCAGCTCCTCGATCTGGGTGGGGTAGACGTTGACGCCGCGCAGGATGATCATGTCGTCGGTGCGGCCGGTCACCTTGGTCATCCGGCGCATCGGCCGGGCCGTGCCGGGCAGCAGCCGGGTGAGGTCGCGGGTGCGGTAGCGGATGACCGGCATGGCCTCCTTGGTCAGCGAGGTGAACACCAGCTCGCCTTCGACGCCGTCGGGCAGCACCTCCTCGGTGAACGGGTCGATCACCTCGGGGTAGAAGTGGTCCTCCCAGATGTGCAGCCCGTCCTTGGTCTCCACGCACTCGTTGGCCACGCCGGGCCCCATCACCTCGGACAGGCCGTAGATGTCGACCGCGTCGATGTCCAGCCGCTCCTCGATCTCCTGCCGCATCTGCTCGGTCCACGGCTCGGCGCCGAAGATGCCGATCTTCAGCGACGTGCCGCGCGGGTCGATGCCCTGGCGCTCGAACTCGTCGACGAGGGTGAGCAGGTAGGACGGGGTGACCATGATGATCTCGGGCCGGAAGTCCTGGATGATCTGCACCTGCCGGGCGGTCATCCCGCCGGAGGCCGGGATCACGGTGCAGCCGAGCCGCTCGGCGCCGTAGTGCGCGCCGAGCCCGCCGGTGAACAGGCCGTACCCGTATGCGACGTGCACCTTGTGGCCCGGCCGCCCGCCGGCGGCGCGGATGGAGCGCGCCACCATGTCGGCCCAGATGTCCAGGTCCGGCTCGGTGTAGCCGACGACGGTGGGGTTGCCGGTGGTGCCGCTGGAGGCGTGCAGCCGGCGGACCTGCTCCATCGGCACGGCGAACATGCCGAACGGGTAGCTCTCGCGCAGGTCCTGCTTGGTGGTGTGCGGGAACTTCGCCAGGTCGGCCAGGCTCCGGCAGTCCTCCGGCCGGACGCCCGCCGCGTCGAACTTGCGGCGGTACAGCGGCACGTTCTCGTAGGCGTGGCGCAGGGTGCGCTGCAGCCGCTCCAGCTGCACCGCGGCGAGCTCGTCGGCGGAGTACCGCTCGGCGGGGTCGAGATCGGCCGGATCCGGCGCGGCGCCGAGCCGGCGCGGGGCGCCCGTCGTCGCTGTCATGGCTTGGCTCCCTCGGGCTGGTTGTCGGGCGCGCCGTTCAGCGACCGGCTGTGGCCCCGGAATTCGGCGATCAGCTCGTCGCCGCGGTGCACCGACACGTCGTAGATCCCGCTGCGGCCGAAGCGGGTTCGCTCCTCGGCGCGGGCGACCAGCAGGTCGCCGCCGCGGGCGGGGCGGATGAAAGTGATGTCCGCGCGCGCCGCGACGGTCGTCGGGCCGTGGCTGTTGCAGGCGCAGGCGAAGGTCGTGTCGGCCAGCAGGAAGATGTAGCCGCCGTGGGCGATCCCGTGGCCGTTGACCATCGCGTCGGTGATCCGCATCCGGGCCCGGGCGAATCCGCTGCCGGTCTCGACGAGCTCGATGCCCAGCGCCTGCGAGGCGCGGTCGTCGTCGAACATGGCCTGGGCCGGGTTGCGCGTCGTCGCGCCGGGCTCCTGCACTGGGGTTCACCGCCTCGTTACCGAACGAATAGTCGGTAATTAATACCGCGCAGTCGGACGCTGTCAAGGGTTCTCGCCTGGGCCGGTGTTTCTGGCTCGGTAAAGCAGAATTTAGCTGCATCGGGTGGTGTGCGACACCGGTCGCCGGTGGTACTTTTTCGAACGAACGGTCAGTTAAAGAACCAGCCTGAGGAGGTCGGGCCGCATGGCTGCCCTGCGGAGCTACGTCAACGGTGCCTGGCACGCGCCAGCGGACAACGGGGTGCCGTTGCGCGATGCGGTGACCGGTGAGGAGGTCGCGCGGGTCTCCTCGGCCGGGATCGACATGGCCGCGGTGCTGGCCCACGGGCGCGGCAGCGGCGGCCCGGCGCTGGCCGAGCTGACGTTCCACCAGCGCGCCGCGCTGCTGAAGAGCCTCGCGTCGCACCTGCGCGAGCACCGCGAGGAGCTGTACGCGCTGTCGGCCCGCACCGGGGCCACGCTCGGCGACTCCAAGTTCGACATCGACGGCGGCATCGGGGTGCTGTTCGGCTACTCCAGCAAGGGCCGCCGGGAGCTGCCCAACGGCACCGTCTACGTCGACGGCGCGATCGAGCCGCTGAGCAAGGGCGGCACGTTCGTCGGGCAGCACGTCTGCACGCCGCTGCGGGGCGTCGCGGTGCAGATCAACGCGTTCAACTTCCCGGTGTGGGGGCCGCTGGAGAAGTTCGCGCCCGCGTTCCTGGCCGGGGTGCCCAGCCTGATCAAGCCGGCCAGCCAGACCGCGTACCTCACGCACCGGCTGGTGGAGCTGATGGTCGGCTCCGGGCTCCTGCCGGAGGGCTCGCTGCAGCTGATCTGCGGCGGCGTCGGCGACCTGTTCGAGCACCTCACCGACCAGGACCTGGTGTCGTTCACCGGTTCGGCCGCGACCGGGCAGCGGTTGCGCGCCCACCCCGTGGTGGCGGCGAACTCGGTGCGGTTCAACGTGGAGGCCGACTCGCTGAACTGCTCGATCCTGGGCCCGGACGCCGCGCCCGGCACCGAGGAGTTCGACCTGTTCGTCAAGCAGCTGGTCACCGAGATGACGGTCAAGGCCGGGCAGAAGTGCACCGCGATCCGGCGGGCGCTGGTGCCGGCGAACCGGATCGACGACGTGGTGGCGGCCGCCAAGGCGCGGCTGGAGAAGGTCGTCGTCGGCAATCCCGCCTCGCCGGAGGTGCGGATGGGCGCGCTGGCGAGCCTGGAGCAGCGCGAGGAGGTCCGGCGGTCGCTGAAGGCGCTGCTGGAGACCGGGACCCTGGTGCATGGCGACCCCGAGCGCGTCGAAGTGGTCGACGCCGACGCGGAGCGCGGCGCGTTCCTGCCGCCGCTGCTGGTCCGCTGCGACGACCCGGACCAGCCGCAGCCGCACGAGGTGGAGGCCTTCGGCCCGGTGAGCACAGTGCTGCCGTACGAGACGACGGCGCAGGCCGTGGAGCTGGCGCGGCGCGGCATGGGCAGCCTCGTCGGTTCCGTGGTGACCGCCGATGCGGAGTTCGCCCGCGAGGTGGTGCTGGGCGCGGCGTCGCGGCACGGCCGGATGCTCGTGCTGAACCGGGACAACGCCAAGGAGAACACCGGGCACGGCTCGCCGCTGCCCGCCTTGGTCCACGGTGGACCGGGCCGGGCCGGCGGCGGCGAGGAGATGGGCGGCGTTCGCGGCGTGCTGCACCACATGCAGCGGACCGCGGTGCAGGCCGACCCGGCGACGCTGACCGCGATCACCGGGCAGTGGGTGCCCGGAACTCCGCGCAACACCACCGAAGAGCACCCGTTCCGCAAGCACCTCGACGAGCTGCGCATCGGCGACACGGTGGTCGCCGGGCCGCGCACCGTGACGCTGGCGGACGTCGAGCACTTCGCCGAGTTCACCGGCGACACCTTCTACGCGCACACCGACGAGGAAGCGGCGAAGGCAAACCCGTTCTTCGACGGCCGGGTCGCGCACGGCTACCTGGTGGTGTCCTTCGCCGCCGGGCTGTTCGTGGACCCGGACCCGGGGCCGGTGCTGGCCAACTACGGGCTGGAGAACCTCCGGTTCCTCACACCGACCTACCCGGGCGACGAGATCACCGTGACGATGACCGCCAAGCAGATCACGCCGCGGGTCGGCGCCGAGCACGGCGAGGTCCGCTGGGACGTGGACGTGACCAACCAGGACGGCGCCTCGGTGGCCAAGTACGACGTGCTGACGCTGGTCGCCAAGCGGCCGGGGGAGCAGGGGGCGTCATGACGAGCACCGTGGACCGGCTCGGCGACGCCGAGCTGCAGCAGCACTTCGACGAGCGGATCGCGCACGATCAGCGCATCGAGCCGCGGGACTGGATGCCGGAGGGCTACCGCAAGAACCTGGTGCGCCAGATCGCCCAGCACGCGCACTCCGAGATCATCGGCATGCAGCCGGAGGGCAACTGGCTGACCAGGGCCCCGAGCCTGCGGCGCAAGGCGATCCTGCTGGCGAAGGTGCAGGACGAGGCCGGGCACGGGCTCTACCTGTACTCGGCGGCCGAGACGCTCGGCGTGGACCGCGCGGAGCTGACCGAGAAGCTCATCGACCGCCGGCAGAAGTACTCGTCGATCTTCAACTACCCGACGCTGACCTTCGCCGACATCGGCGTCATCGGATGGCTGGTCGACGGGGCGGCGATCTGCAACCAGGTGCCGCTGTGCCGCAGCTCCTTCGGGCCCTACGCGCGGGCCATGGTGCGGATCTGCAAGGAGGAGTCGTTCCACCAGCGGCAGGGCTACGAGCTGCTGATGACGATGATGCGCGGCACCGACGAGCAGCGGGAGATGGTGCAGGACGCGACGAACCGCTGGTGGTGGCCGTCGCTGATGATGTTCGGCCCGCCGGACGGCGACTCGCCCAACACCCAGCAGTCCATGGCCTGGCGGATCAAGCGGCACACCAACGACGAGCTCCGGCAGAAGTTCGTCGACATGTCCGTGCCGCAGGCGGAAGCGCTGGGCGTCACGCTGCCCGATCCCGCACTGCGCTGGAACGACGAGCGCGGGCACTACGACTTCGGCGAGCCGGACTGGTCCGAGCTCAAGCGGGTGATCGCCGGGCACGGGCCGTGCAACGAGGAGCGGCTGGCCCGGCGCCGGGCCGCGCACGAGGAGGGGCAGTGGGTGCGCGACGCGGCGACCGCCCACGCCGCCAAGCAAGCCGCACGCGAGGAGGTCGCGCGATGAGTTGGGACGCCGAGACCGGTGCGCCGCGGTCCGCGTGGCCGCTGTTCGAGGTTTTCGTCCGCGGCAAGCGGGGTTTGAACCACGTGCACGTGGGCTCCCTGCACGCCGCGGACGAGGAGATGGCGCTGCACAACGCCCGCAACCTCTACACGCGCCGCAACGAGGGCGTGAGCATCTGGGTGGTGCGGGCGGACGCGATCACCGCGTCCAGCCCGGACGAGAAGGACCCGTTCTTCGCGCCCAGCGGCGACAAGGTGTACCGGCACCCAACGTTCTACCGCATTCCCGACAACGTCCCGCACATGTGAGGTCGGCCTGATGTCGTTCGACAACGCCTACGAGGCGCTGACCGCAGCGGAGCCCGACGGCGAGTCCCGCTGGGCCTTCGGCACCGGCTTCGACGACCCGCTGTCCGGAGTGGACACCACGCTGCCGGACGGCGTCGACGGCGCCGCGTTCGCCCGGTACTGCCTGATGCTCGGCGACGACGCGCTGATCGCCTCGCAGCGGCTGACCGAGTGGGTCACCCGCGCGCCTGAGCTGGAGGACGAGCTAGCGCTGGCCAACATCGCGCTCGACCTGCTGGGCCAGGCGCGGCTGCTGCTGGCCCGCGCCGGGCAGGCGGACGGCAGCGGGCGCGGGGAGGACGAGCTCGCGTACTTCCGCGATGAGCGGGAGTTCCGCAACGTGCGGCTGATCGAGCCGCCGAACGGCGACTTCGCGCAGACCATCGCCCGGCTGCTGGTGTTCGCGACGTGGCGGCTGGCGTTGTTCGCCCGGCTCGCCGAGTCCCGCGACCCGGTGCTGGCGGCGATCGCGGCCAAGGGCGTCAAGGAGCTGGCCTACCACCGCGAGTACGTGGCGCAGTGGACGGTCCGGCTCGGCGACGGCACCGAGGTGTCGCACGCGCGGATGCAGCAGGGGCTCGACGAGGTGTGGCCGCTGGTCGACGAGCTGTTCGCGCCGAACGCGACCGACCGGGAGATGGTCGCGGCCGGTGTCGGCACCGACCCGGCGCAGGCGCGCGCCGAGTTCGACGACGTCCTGGACCAGGTCATCGCCGCGGCCACGCTCCGGCGTCCCGACGCATCGGCGCTGGCCGGCGTGGCCGGGCGGACCGGCCGGGACGGCATCCACACCGAACACCTGGGCTACCTGCTGGCCGAACTGCAGAGCCTGGCCCGAGCACACCCGGAGGCGACGTGGTGACGAGCACGAAGCCGGACCTCCGGCACGCCCGCGCGGTCGCCGAGTCGGTCACCGACCCGGAGCTGCCGGTGCTGACGCTGGCCGACCTCGGAGTCCTGCGCGACGTCGAGATGGCCGGGGACGGAACGGTGGTCGTGTCGATCACGCCCACCTACTCCGGTTGCCCGGCGATGCGCGAGATGCGCGCGGACCTCAGCAGCCGGCTGCGCGAAGCCGGTTTCGCCGACGTCGAGGTGCGCACGGTGCTGGACCCGCCGTGGACCACCGACTGGATCAGCGCGACTGGCCGGCGGAAGCTCGCCGAGTACGGCATCGCCCCGCCGGGCGCCGCCCCTCGGCACGCGCCCGGCCCGGTGCCGCTGACGCTGACGGCGCCGCGCACCCGGGTCCGCTGCCCGCAGTGCGGTTCGCCGGACACCGAGCAGGTCTCGCAGTTCGGCGCGACGGCGTGCAAGGCGCTGCGCCGATGCCGCTCGTGCCGCGAACCCTTCGAGCACATCAAGGAGATCTGACGTGGTCCGTCCCGCCTCCGTCGACGCGCCCGCACCGGCCGCCACCGCGCGGCCCGGCCGCCGTCGCACGACCTTCCACCCGCTGCGGGTCAGCCACGTGGAGCGGCTGTGCGAGGACGCGGTCGCGGTCAGCTTCGACGTCCCGCCGGAGCTCACCGAGGAGTTCGCGTTCCGGCCGGGCCAGTCGCTGACGCTGCGCCGCCGGGTGGACGGCCGCGAGGAGCGCCGGTCGTATTCGATCTGCGCCCCGCACGGCGCCGCGCCGCGGATCGGCGTGCGCCACGTGCCGGGCGGGCTGTTCTCCAGCTGGCTGGTGCGAGAGGTGCGGCCCGGCGACGAGATCGAGGTGCTCCCGCCGGTCGGCAGCTTCAGCCCGGACCTGACCGCGCACGAACGGCATGTGTGCGTCGTCGCCGGATCGGGCATCACGCCCGTGCTGTCCATCGCCGCGTCGGTGCTGCGCGAGACGGACGCGACCGTGACGTTGCTCTACGGGAACCGGCGCAGCGACACGGTGATGTTCGCCGACGAGCTCGCCGACCTGAAGGACCGCTATCCGGCGCGGTTGGAGCTGGTGCACGTGCTCTCGCGGGAGCCGCGCGAGTCGGAGCTGTTCACCGGCCGGCTGGACGCGGCGAAGATCCGGGCGATGCTGTCCACAGTGGTCGATGCCGATTCGGTGGACCAGTGGTGGCTGTGCGGGCCGTACGGCATGGTCAGCGACGCCCAGGACGTGCTGCGCGAATGCGGCGTCGCCACCGGGCGGATCCACCAGGAGCTGTTCTACGTCGAGGACGTGCCGCCGGAGCCGGCGCGCCACGAGGAACCGGCGGTCGAGGGCCCGACCAGCGAGGTCACGGTGGTGCTCGACGGCCGGTCGACGCCGATGTCCCTGCCCCGCGACGTCCCGGTCCTGGACGCGGCCCAACGGGTCCGCCCCGACCTGCCGTTCGCGTGCAAGGGCGGCGTCTGCGGCACCTGCCGGGCGAAGGTCACCTGCGGCGAGGTCCGGATGCGCCGCAACTTCGCCCTGGAGGAATCCGAGGTCGCGGAAGGTTTCGTCCTGACCTGCCAGTCGTTGCCGACCACCGACGAGGTCACGGTCGACTTCGACGCCTGACGGCCGGCCCGGCCGCGAGCTAGCCCTGCAGGGCAGGGCTGACTTCCTCCGCCGCGCGTCGGCCGGATTCCACCGCGGCGTCGAAGTAGCCGTTCCACCGCACCGCACCGCGGTTTCGGTGCAGGGCCCAGTGCAGCGTCCCGACGGGCTTGCGCAGCGCCGCCCCGAACGCGGTCCAGCCGCCCGGGATGAAGTGCCCGGAGAAGCATCCGCGAGTCCATTCCTCGGCGAGCCAGTCGAATTCGACGAGTTCGTCGGGGCGGAGCGCTCGGCTGCCGAAGAGGTCACCAAGCTGTTCCAGGATGAGCCGGCGGCGTTCTTCGGGGGCGCATCGGCGCAGCGTGATGGCTTCGTCGCCGTAGGCGAACGCGGTCAGCACGGCCCTGGGCGCACCCGGCGGCGTGTTGTCCACCGTTTCGGTGAGCACGCCGGAGGTCGACCGGGCCACCCCGGACAGGCCGTCGGCACGCCAGAACGGCTCCGGGTAGATGGCGTGCACCTTCATCGCCGTTCCCGCGGGCATCCGCTGGAACACGCCTCCGCTGCCGAACCGCGTCGTCATCCCGCTTCGACGTGCTTCTGCCGCGGCCGGGCGGAGAGGTGGTCACCCGCACGAGTGTCAGCGGCGTGCCAACATCGGGCAACTTCAGGCAGATCGGCTCGGCGGGATGTCCACTGTGGTCAGGAGGCCTTGCGGGAACGGCGGCCTTCGGTGCCGCTGGGTTTCCGGGCGGCCGCGGCGACCGCCTCTTCGAGCTCGGCGCGCTTCATCTTGGAGCGGCCCCTGATGCCCAGCTGCTTCGCCCGCTCTTCGAGCTCGGCCTTGTTCAGCTCCGCGAGATCCTCCTCGGCGCGCTCGGGCCTGCGGCCCTTGCGGGCCTCGTCGACGCTGCGCCGCAACGCCTCGGTGAGGTCGATGACGTCCGTCGGCTTCGGCGGCGCCTCCGCCGCCGCCACCTCGCCGCCGTGCGCCTTCTCCGCCAGCAGCTCCTCGACCTTCGCGGTGTAGGTGTCCTCGTACTGCTCCGGCTCCCACGACCCGCTCATCGACTCGATGATCGTGGTCGCCATCTGCAGTTCCTTCTCCGACGGCTTCGCCTGCTCGCCCTCGTCGCCGATCAGCTCGCCCGGGTCGCGGACCTCGTCGGCGAAGTAGAGGGTGTTCAGCGCCAGCACGGTGTCGTCGGCGCGCACCGCGGTGAGGTACTGCTTGCCGCGCAGCACGAAGGTCGCGATCCCGGCCTGGCTGGTCTCGTGCATCGCCCGGCGCAGCAGGTTGTAGGGCCGGTAGTGCTCCTTGCTGTTGGGTGCCAGCCAATAGGTCTTCTGGAAGTGCACCGGGTCGATCTCGGTGATGTCGACGAACGTGGTGATGTCGATGGTGCGGGAGCGGCCGGGCGCGATCTCGTCGAGCTCGGCCTGCTCCACGGTGATGACCCCGCCGTCGAACTCGCGGCCCTTGACGATGTCGTTGTAGCCGACCTCGTCGCCGGTGCGCTCGTTGACCCGCTTGTAGCGGATCCGGTCGGCGGTGCCGCGCTCGTACTGGTGGAACTGGATGGTGTGGTCCTCGGTCGCGGCGTAGAGCCCGACCGGGATGGTGACGAGGCCGAAGTTGATGGAGCCGGTCCAGATCTTCCGCGGCATGGCTGCCTCCCATCGCCCCGGCGCCCGAGCGCCGCCGGTGTTCACCATGCGGTGGCGGGCGCAAGATCGCAGAGTTCCTGCTCATCGCAGTGGCGTCGAGTTGCCCTCGGTATTTCCCGGGGTCCGGTGTGGAGAAACAACGCGGTGGGTGCCGTCGGCCAGCCGTTGCGTCCGGCCGTGGCGAGCGAGCAGTTCCAGCAAGGGAACCGCAACGCGGCGCGAGGTGTCCAGCGCCTGCCTGGCCTGGCTGAGCGTGAACGGCTCGGGCAGGCGTGCCAGGCGCGGCACGGCGACGTCATCGGCGTCTGGCAGGAGCACCAGGCCGGGAGCAAGGCGCAGCAGTGCGCCGGTGTGCGCGGCTGCCGCGAGTTCCTTCTCACCGAGGCCCAGTTCGGCGAGCTCGTCGGCGGTCGGAGCTTGGAACGGGTGGTCGATGAGCGCCCGCTGGATCGCCTCCACCGCGCGCTGCACGCGTTCGGGCAACTGGCTCCGTCCCTTGTGCAGCCGCCCTTCGTGCAGGGCGATCCCGGCGGCTCCAGCGATCGCGGGCAGGAGGTCCGGATCGGGCAGGTCCAGGGCGCGGCGGGCGGCTTCGGCGGGCATGCCGTCGTCCAGCGGGTGCGTCTCGTGGTGCCGTGCCAGCAGTTCGTCGAGGCGGCCGCCGAGTTCGTCGCGGTGCTTCTCGTCCAGCAGCCACGGCCCGGGGCCGGGCGGGGTGGCGCCCATCGCGCGCAGGTCGTCGGCGCGGATCAGGCGTCGGCGCCGCAGTTCGGCCGCGCCGTCGGGGCGGCCGTCCATGGTGTCCAGTTCGGCCGCTCGTGCGCGGGCAGCGCCGCGCCTGGTCAACTGCGGTGGGCGGACGTCGAGCACCACGAGTCCGCCGCAGATGCGCCGGCTTCCCGGATCCCGCAGCAGCGCTCGGTCGCCGATGCGGAGGGGCAGCGGGGTGCGCAACGTCAGCCGCGCCGTGTCATGGCCGAGCGGCCGGACGCGCGCCCCAACCGCCGCCGCGCCGATGTGCAGCACCAGGTCGTGGGGCAGACGCGGTGTCGCCCCGGTTTCAACGGAAGTCGGCGACGTCGCCCGGTGGATCCGGACGTCGAGAACATCGGTGGCCAGCCAGCGGCCCGGGGTCAGCAGCGCGTCTCCGCGCCGCACCTGGTCGAGGTCCACGCCGCGGAGGTTGACCGCCACTCGCGCGACAGCGCCGACCTGCTGTTCGGATGATCCGAGCGCCTGCAGGCCGCGGACCGTCACCTCCACGCCGGCGGGATGCAGCTGCAGCCGGGCATCTTTGCGGAGGATTCCTGCCGAGAGGGTTCCGGTCACGACGGTTCCGGCACCGCGAATGGTGAACGCGCGGTCCACCCACAGCCGCACATCGGCATCCCGGTCCGGCGGCGGCAGCCGGTGGATGAGCTCGTTGAGCTGCCGGCGCAGTTCGTCCAGGCCGGCCCCGGTGCGGCCGCTGACGTGCACGGCCGGGATGCCGGCGAGCGTGGTGCCGCGCAGCCGTTCGCGGGCCTGTTCGGTGGCGGGGCCGGGATCGGCCAGGTCGCAGCGGGTGACGGCGAGCAGGCCGTGCCGGACGCCGAGGGCGGCCAGGGCGTCCAGGTGCTCGCCGGATTGCGGCATCCAGCCCTCGTCGGCGGCGACGACGAACAGCACCGCGGGCACCGGGCCGATCCCAGCCAGCATGTTCGGCACGAACCGCTCGTGGCCGGGCACGTCGACGAACGCGGCGGTGCAGCCGTCGGGCAGCCGGGTCCACGCGAACCCGAGGTCGATGGTCAGGCCCCGGCGGCGTTCCTCCGCCCAGCGGTCCGGCTCCATGCCGGTCAGCACGCGGATCAGCGTCGACTTGCCGTGATCCACGTGCCCGGCGGTGGCGATGACGTGCATCAGCACACCTCCAGCACCGCGCGACGCAGATCGTCGTCGTGCTCAGGGGAGAGGGCGGCCAGGTCCAGCAGGCAGCGATCGCGTTCGATGCGGGCGAGGACGGGCGGGCGGCCTTCGCGCAGGAGTTTCGCGAAGCGTTCGGGGAGCACGACCGCCGCGCTGGGCAGCGTGACATCAGGAGCGCCACCACCGCCGACTGTCGCCTCGCTGCGTTGCGCCGAGGCCGGGACACCGGCCGCGTTGAGCGCATCCGCGAGCCGTTCGGCGCGGGTCAGCAGCAGAGCCTGGTCCTGACGCAGTCGCTGCGCGGTCGGCGTGCTCGGGCCGCGAACGGTGGCTTCCAGCGCGGCGAGGGTGAGCTTGTCGACGCGCAGCGCGCGGGCCAGCGGATGTCGCCGAAGCCGGTGCACGATCTCGGCACGGCCCAGCAGCAGTCCCGCTTGAGGTCCGCCCAGCAGCTTGTCGCCGCTGGCGATGACCAGTTCCGCTCCGTCGGCGAGAGTCGTGGTCGCGTCGGGTTCCTGCGGCAGGGCCGGATGCGGGTGCAGCAGCCCCGAACCGATGTCGACCACCACGGGCACCCCGAGTTCGCGCAGCGCGGAGACCGGCACGGCAGCGGTGAAGCCCGTGATCACGAAGTTCGACGGGTGCACCTTGAGGACGAAGCCGGTGTCCGGGCCCAGTGCCGCCCGGTAGTCGTCCAGCCGGACCCGGTTGGTGGTGCCTATCTCGCGCAGCCGCGCGCCGGTGGCGGTGAGGAGCTCGGGAATGCGGAATCCGTCGCCGATCTCGACCATTTCGCCGCGCGCCAACACGATTTCGCGGCCTTGGGCGAGCGCGGTCGCCGCGAGGGCGAGCGCTGCGGCGCCGTTGTTGACCACGTGCGCGGCCTCCGCGCGCGGCACGGCGGCGAGCAGTGCGGCGATGGCGGCCGCACCGCGCGGGCCGCGTCGGCCGGTGTGCAGGTCGAGTTCGACGTTCGTGGTCCCGGCGGCCTGCTGCAGGGCGTGGATCGCCGCGTCCGACAGTGGTGCGCGCCCGAGATTGGTGTGCAGCAGCACGCCGGTCGCGTTGAGCACCGGCCGGATGCTCGAAGCGGAATCCGGTAGCGCGGCCAGGGTTTCCGGGACGACCTGCTCCGGCTCGATCTCGCCGTTGCGGGCGCGCTCCTGCGCCGTGTGCACGGCGTGCTTGACCAGCCGGTGGCCCAGCCGCGCGGTCGCGGCGGCCACCTCGGGATCGGCCAGCACCCGGTCGGTGCCCGGCACACGCCGCCGCGGATCGGCCATGACCGGACTATAGAGACTGTTTTGGATGTGGTGGAGTGCGGATGTGGTAACGCGGGGCTTTGTCTTTGAAGCGGCGTAGCCGCTTAGCCCACCTATGCGACTTGCACCTCCGCGGGTTCTCAGACTGTGCCCGCCCGAAGGGGCTCTCGGCGAGGCCAGTCCCCGACGTGGTGAATTGGCATTCATGATGTCGGGGATCCCACAGCGAGAAGGCGACCGTAATTCCCGCAGGGGGCCGCCACCCGCACCGCCACGCAGATCGAGTTTGGAAGCAACCTCTATAGGACTGTCGCCGGACTCGTTTCGGATGGCGCCGACCCGCTACTCAGCCGGCGGCGACGTGCACCTTCTCCGCGCCGATGCGGCGGATGCGTTCGCTGCCCCAGGTACCGAGCGCCGTCAGCGCCCGGTTGAGCGACTCGCCGTGTTCGGTCAGGGAGTACTCCACCTTGGGCGGCACCTCCCGGTAGACCTCGCGGTGCACGAGCTCGTCCTGCTCCATCTCCCGGAGGTGCTGGGTCAGCATCTTCTCGGTCACGCCGGGAAGGCCGCGCCGGAGCTCGGCGAACCGCCGGGTTCCGTGCTCCTGCAGCTCCCAGAGGATCAGCACCTTCCACTTGCCGGACACCACGTCCATCGCGGCGTCGATGCCGCAGAAGTACGGCCCGCGCCGGGCTGACTTCACCATCCGCACTCCTCGCTTCCCAGAAGGTAAGTACCGCACTGATCAGCCGGTACTTGTCGATCTTATCGGTTGCGGAAACGATTCCAGCACTGGAAAACAGCACCGAGGAGCTTCGAAGCCGAGCAACAACAAGGATTCCCGCGGCACCGTTCTCGCGCGAAGTCGCCGACCCCCGCTTCGGCCGAAAGACTCCGGAACAAGCCGACTGTGACAATGACTGTTGACAAGGTCTGTACTCTGCGGTGTATGGCTCGCACCCCGCGCGAAACGGATTCCGGCAGGTGGATCGACACCGGTGATGGGCTGCGGTTGGCCGTGCGGGAGCACGGCGATCCGGCCGCCCCGACGCTGCTCGCGGTGCACGGCTATCCCGACGACCGCACGGTCTGGGACGGCGTGGTCGAGGCGCTGTCCGCGCGGTACCGGGTGGTCACCTACGACGTGCGCGGGGCGGGGGAGTCCGACAAGCCACGCCGCACCGACGCCTACCTGCTGGACCGGCTCACCGATGATCTGCGCCGCGTCGCCGACGCGGTGAGCCCGGACCGGCCGGTGCACCTGCTCGCCCACGACTGGGGCTCGGTCCAGGCCTGGCACGCGGTCACCGATCCGCGGCTGGCCCACCGGATCGCCTCGTTCACGTCGATCTCCGGGCCCTGCCTGGATCACGTGGGCCGATGGATGCGGGCCAAGCTGCACCGGCCGACGCCACGCGGGTTGCGCGAACTGGTCGTGCAGATGTTCTTCTCCGGCTACATCGGTTTCTTCCAGCTCCCGGTCCTGCCCGAGCTGGCGTGGCGAACCGGGGCGCTGCCCAAGTTGATCGGCGTGCTGGAGCGGCTCGACCCGTGGGCGGCGCAGAACCCGACGCGACCCGCGCTGTCCGACGGACTGCACGGTTTGCAGCTGTACCGGGCGAACATGCGGTCTCGGCTGGGGAAGCCGGGGGAGCGCCGCACCGACATCCCGGTGCAGGTGCTCGCGCCCGGTGGCGATCCGTTCGTGTCGACGCCGCTGCAGACCGGGATCGCGCCGTGGGTGCCGAACCTGCGGGTTCGGCGGCTGCCGGGCGGCCACTGGCTACCGCGAACCCGGCCCGAGCTCGTCGCGCGGTGCGCCGCGGAACTGGTCGACCACGTCGAAGGTGGCGCGGAACCGCGCGCCCTGCGGGCCGGCCGGGTTCGCCCGGGACGGCACCACTTCCAGGACCGGCTGGTGGTGGTCACCGGCGCGGGCGGCGGGATCGGCCGGGCGACGGCGCTGGCCTTCGCGGCGCAAGGCGCGCACGTGGTCACCGCCGACATCGACGAGTCCGCCGCCAAGGGCACCGCGGACCTGGTCGCGCGCACCGGCGCGGGCGCCACGCCGTTCCACGTCGACGTGGCCGACCAGGCGGGCATGGAGCGGTTCGCCGAGCACGTGCGCGCCGAACTCGGCACCCCGGACGTGGTGGTGAACAACGCCGGAATCGGCATCGCCGGGTCCTTCGTGGACACCGAGGTGGCGGACTGGGAACGCGTCATCGACATCAACCTGTGGGGCGTCATCCACGGTTGCCGGCTGTTCGCCGAGCAGATGATCGACCGCGGCGAAGGCGGGCGGATCGTCAACGTCGCCTCCGCCGCCGCGTACCTGCCGTCGAAGCTGCTCCCGGCCTACAGCACCACGAAGGCCGCGGTGCTCGCGCTCAGCGAATGCCTGCGCGCCGAGCTGGCCGCTGAGGGGATCAAGGTGACCGCGATCTGCCCCGGGCTGATCAACACCGGCATCACCGGCAGCACCAGGTTCGTCGGCGTCGCCGACGACGAACAGGACCGGCGCCGCCGCGCGGCAAAGCAGCTCTACCAGCGGCGGAACTTCACGCCGGAGCGCGCCGCCGCGGAGATCCTGCGCGCGGTGCGGCGCGACGCCGCGGTCGCGCCGATCACCGCCGAAGCCAAGGTCGGCCTGGTGCTGTCCCGCCTGACCCCCGGGCTGCTGCGCGCGGCGGCCAGGGCCGACCTGACGCCCCGCTGATTCGAGGAGGCCGGAGATGTCGCAGATCGATCCAGGCGAGCCGGACCGCATCGCGTTGCAGGCCCGCGACGTCGCCTTCGACTGGGCGCAGCTGCCGATGCACTGGATTCCCGGCGAACCGTTCGCCACGCACATGATCAACTTCCTGCATCTGGTGCTGCCGGAGGGCGAGCGCTGGTTCGTGGAGGTCTTCAAGCAGGCGCTGCCGCTGATCAAGGACGAGCAGCTGCTGGAGGACGTGCGCGGCTTCGTCGGCCAGGAGGCGATGCACGCCGAGTCGCACCAGGGCGTGCTGGACCACTTCGACGCGCACGGCCTGGACACCCGGCCGTACGTCGCGCAGGTCGGCTGGATGTTCCGCAAGATCCTCGGCGACCGGCCCCACGGCGGCAAGCGCGCCGAGTCGTGGCTGGTGCAGCGGCTGGCGATGATCGCGGCGATCGAGCACTACACGGCGTTCCTCGGCCAGTGGGTGCTGGACGCGAAGGAGCTCGACGCGGCAGGCGCAGACCCGACGATGCTCGATCTGCTGCGCTGGCACGGCGCCGAGGAGGTCGAGCACCGGTCGGTCGCCTTCGACCTCTACATGCACGTCGACGGCGGCTACCTGCAGCGCTGCCGGGCGATGGTGATCGCGATCTCGGTGCTGGCCATTCTGTGGGCGCGAGGTGTCCGCTTCCTGATGGCGGGCGACCCGGTGCTGCGCGGCCGCCGCAAGCCGCGCTTCCGCGACATGCTGCGCACCGGGCGGCTCGGGCTGACGCCCAGCTACTGGCAGATGCTGCGGTCGATCCCGCCCTACTTCCGCCGCTCCTACCACCCGTCGCAGCACGGTTCGACCAGCCAGGCGGTGGCATACCTGGCGAAATCGCCCGCCGCGCAGGCGGCCGAGCACTGATGGCCGAGACCGATCGCGCCGTGCCGCCGGCGCTGACCCACGCCGGCCCCGACCGGTTCCTCTGGGCGCTGGACAAGGTGACCACCGCCGTGGAATGGCTGCACCGCAACGATCGCCGCAACCGCCCGCCGGTCCGGCCGGTGGACCGCGACATCCCGCTGCTGGTGTCGGAGGTCCGCGCCGAAGCGGACGAGGTGATCAGCCTGCGGTTGACGAGCCCGGGCGGCGCGCCGCTACCGGCCTGGCAGCCCGGCGCGCACCTCGACGTCGTGCTGCCCTCCGGCCGCAAGCGGCAGTACTCGTTGTGCGGGGATCTCGGCGAGCGCGGCCACTATCGGATCGCGGTCCGGCGGCTGGCCGACGGCGGCGGATCTCGCGAGATCCACGACGAGCTCCGCTCCGGCAGCCGGATCGTCGCGCGCGGACCGCGCAACGCCTTCCCGTTCGTCACCGCACCGCGGTACCTGTTCATCGCGGGCGGTATCGGCATCACGCCGATCCTGCCGATGGCCCGCACCGCCGCGGCGCGCGGCGCGGACTGGCGGCTGGTCTACACCGGACGGTCGCGCGAGTCGATGCCGTTCCTCGCCGAGCTGGCGGCGCTGGATCCGGCGCGGGTCTGGATCCGCCCGGACACCGAGTTCGGCATCCCGGCCTCCGGCTCGGAACTGCTGGAGCACGCGCCGCCGGACGCGGCGGTGTACTGCTGCGGGCCGATCCCGATGATCACCGGCGTCCGGGTCGACTTGCCCGGCAGCGCGGCGGATTCGCTGCACTGGGAGCGGTTCTCGGCTCCGCCGATCGTCGACGGCCGCCCGTTCACCGTCGAACTGGCCCGCACCGGCGAAACCGTCGAGGTGCCCGCTGACCGGTCGGCCCTGGACGTGATCGGCAAGGTCCTGCCGCAGGTGCCCTACTCCTGCCGCCAGGGCTTCTGCGGCACCTGCCACGTCCGGGTCCTTGCCGGGGAGGTCGACCGCCGGGCCCGCGCCGAGGACGACCGGATGGCGATCTGCACCTCCCGCGCGACGGGCCGGATCGTGCTCGACCTCTGAACCGATCACCGCGACGAAAACCACTCTTGGCGGGGCTTCTCGTTGCCGTACGGTCTGAGTTGGGAGACCGATCTTGGGGAGAAGCCATGGAGCTCACTGGTCTGGTGGAGATCACTTCGGTCGACGAACTGCGCGAGATCGTCGGCGAACCACTGCAGCGCGTCGTGGACAAGTCGCGCCCCGGCCTGCACGAGCTGGACCGGCAGTGGCTCGCGGCCTCGCCGTTCTGCCTGATCGCCACCTCCGCCTCGGACGGCACGTGCGACGTCTCGCCGAAGGGCGACCCGGTCGGGTTCACGCTGGCGCTGGACGACCGGACGATCGCCATCCCGGACCGGGCGGGCAACCGGCGCGTCGACGGCTTCCGCAACGTGCTGTCGAACCCGCACGTCGGCCTGATCTACTTCATCCCCGGCCGCGGTGACACCCTGCGCATCAACGGCCGCGCGCGGCTGGTGCGCGACGCGCCGTTCTTCGATGAGATGGTGGTCAAGGGCCACCGCCCGGCGCTGGCGCTGGTGGTGGAGATCGACGAGGTCTTCCACCACTGCTCGAAGGCCTTCCTGCGTTCCAAGCTGTGGAAGTCCGAAACGTGGGAGCCGGACGCCGTGGCCTCCCGCGCGCAGATCGCCAAGTTCCTGGAGCGCCCGGAGGACTCGCTGGCGGAACTGGAACGCTACTACGGCCCGTCCTACGCCAACGGCCTCTACTGACGAGCCGCGCCCCGGACCGCCGAACTGACCACGTCGGCGGCCTGCGCCAGACCGCCGGCGGTTTCGTCCAGCACCTGGGCGAGGATCTCGCGCAGCGGCGTGCCGTTGGTGCGGACCAGCCAGCTGTGCATGGCCGAGCCGAAGCAGCTCATCAGGGTGATCGACCAGGCGATCGTGCGCGGATCGTCGCTGCCGGTGCCCGCCCGTTCCGCGACCAGTTCGGCCATGTCCTGGACCCAGCGCTGCTTGATTAGGTGCATCTCGTAGTCGCCGGCGTGCTCCAGGCTGTCCAGCAGCTCGGCACGCATCAGGTGCTGCGCGCGGTCCTGCTCGATGCGTTCGGCCGCGTCCAGCAGCGCCGCGGCCAGCGATCGCATCGGGTGCTCGCCGGCGGGCCGGGCGGCCAGCACTTCGCGCATCCGCTCGGCCTCCCGGCTCGGGTCGCCGAAAAGCACGGCGTCCTTGCTGGGGAAGTGGCGGAAGAACGTGCGCGGGGCGATGTCGGCGGCCTCGGCGATCTGCTCCACCGTGGTGTTGGCGAAACCCTGCTCGGCGAACAGCTTCAGCGCCGCCGCCTCGATGGCCGCGCGAGTGCGCATGGTCCGCCGATGGCGGCGGTCCTGGGGGCGGGAAGCGGGGTTCTGCGCCGCAGCGGCCGTCATACCTGCCAGATTCGTCCCGGCTCCAGCCCAGGTCAAGCGTGTACGGCTGACAAATGTCAGCACTGACATAACCTGGAGGAGGAACCGGTACGACGGGGGTGGCGAACGTGTCCGAAGTGGCCGCGCCGGCGGGCAAGGCGCTGACGGCGGGGGAGCAGCAAGCGCTCGCGGAGGGCATCGAGCTGCCGGTCTACCGGCGGCGGTGGGCGACGCTGCTGGTGCTGTGCCTGGCGTTGTCGGCGACGATGCTGGCCAACACCTCGCTCGGCGTCGCGCTGCCGTTCCTGTCGCAGGACCTCGGCGCCTCGCTCGCCGCGCAGCAGTGGTTCAACAACGCCTACGCCCTGGTGTTCGCCGGGCTGCTGTTCACCACCTCGGCGATCGCCGACCGCTACGGCCGGAAGCCGATGCTGCAGGCCGGTCTGGTGCTCTTCGGCGCCGCCTCGGCGTACGTGTGGCTGTTCGTCGGAACCAGCGGCGAGCTGATCGCGGCACGAGCGCTGCTCGGGCTCGGCGCGGCCATGATCATGCCCGTCACGCTGTCCATCCTGACCAGCGTCTTCCCCAGCAGCGAGCGGACCCGCGCGGTGAGCCTGTGGGCGGCGGTGTCCGGCGCCGGGACCGCGCTCGGGCCGGTGATCGCCGGGCTGCTGCTGGAGGTCACCACCTGGCACGCGGTGTTCGCGATCAACATCCCGGTCGTGGTGGTCGGCGTGCTGGCCGGGATCCGCTACGTGCCCGGGCACCACGGCAAGCGGGACACCACGCTCGGCGGGATCGACCTCGGCGGCGCCGTGCTGTCCACCGCGGGGATCACGCTGGTGGTCTACGCGCTGATCGAGGCGCAGCACATCGGGTGGACCGCGCCGCGCACGCTGCTGATGGTGGCCGGCGGACTGGTGCTGGTGGCGCTGTTCGTGTGGTGGGAGCGGCGGGCCAAGGACCCGATGCTGGACGTGTCGCTGTTCCACAACCGCGCGTTCTCGGCGTCCGCGGTGTCGCTGACGCTGGTGTTCTTCGCGCTGATCGGCGTGTTCTTCTCGCTCAGCCAGACGCTGATCCTGGTTTTCCAGTACTCGCCGCTGAGCGCGTCGGTGTCGCTGCTGCCGATGTCGGTGGTGATGGTGCTGATCGCCCCGCAGGTGCCCAAGCTAGTGCAACGCTTCGGGCCGCGGGCGATGATCGCGGTCGGCCTGGTGGTGTCGGCGCTGGGCATGGCGACACTGAGCACGCTTACGGCCGAGTCCGGTTACTGGCATCTGCTCGGCGGGCTGTCGCTGGCCGCTCTGAGCATGTCGGTCGCGATGACGCCCGCGACCGACCAGCTGATGGCCAACGTGCCGCGCGAACGGGCCGGGATGGGTTCGGCCACCAACGACGTGACCCGCGAGGTCGGCGCATCGCTGGGCGTGGCGGTGCTGGGCAGCGTGCTCGGCACCTCGTACGCGGCGCAGCTGGCCGGCTCGGTCGCCCACCTGCCCGCGGAGCTGCAGGAGGTGGCGAAGTCCTCGCTGGCCGGCGGCCTGCAGGTGGCGAAGTCGCTCGGCGCGGGCGGCGCCGAGCTGGCGCACCAGACGATGGCCGCCTGGATGTCCGGCATGCAGGTGTCGAACCTCGTCGGCGCCGGGCTGATCCTCCTCGCGGCGCTGATCGCCTGGACCTGGCTGCCGCGCCGCGAACTCTGAGCTTGCACCACCTCGCCTGCGGGTTTCTCCTGGAACCACGCGCGCGAGCCTCGTGAGTGGTCGCTCCGGTAAGAACCGGATTCAGCACTCACGAGCGGTGGGGAGAAGCCCGATGGCGGAGTGGTTGCGTTGGCCGGTGGTCCGCCAGCTGACCGGGACGGACCCGCTGGGCAGGGGCCCGGCGGCCCGGTCGCGGCGCACCGATGAGCGGCGGGCGCGCACCGAGGACGCCGACGCGGTGGTCCGGTCGGTGTGCCCGTACTGCGCGGTGGGCTGCGGCCAGCGGGTCTTCGTCCAGGACGGCGCGGTCACCCAGATCGAGGGCGATCCCGATTCGCCGATCAGCCGCGGCCGGCTGTGCCCGAAGGGCTCGGCGAGCCGCGAGCTGGTGGCCTCGCCGCTGCGGCAGACCAAGGTCCGCTACCGCCGCCCGCACGGCACCGGGTGGGAGGACCTCGACCTCGGCACCGCGCTGGACATGATCGCCGACCGGGTGCTGGCCACCCGGGCCGCCACCTGGCAGGACGCCGACGCCGACGGCCGGCCGCTGCGGCGCACGACGGGCATCGCGAGCCTCGGAGGAGCGACCCTCGACAACGAGGAGAACTACCTCATGAAGAAGCTCTACACCGCCCTCGGCGCGATCCAGGTGGAGAACCAGGCCCGCATTTGACACTCCTCCACGGTGCCCGGTCTGGGCACCTCGTTCGGGCGCGGCGGCGCCACCACCTTCCAGCAGGACCTCGCCAACGCCGACTGCGTCCTCATCCAGGGGTCCAACATGGCCGAGGCGCATCCGGTCGGCTTCCAGTGGGTGATGGAGGCGAAGCGGCGCGGCGCGACGATCATCCACGTCGACCCGCGCTTCACCCGCACCTCGGCGTTGGCGCACCGGCACGTCGCGCTGCGCGCGGGCAGCGACATCGCGTTCCTCGGCGCGCTGATCAACCACGTGCTGACCAACGACGCCTACTTCCACGACTACGTCGTGGCCTACACGAACGCCCCGATGATCGTCGGCGAGGAGTTCCGCGACACCGAGGACCTCGACGGCGTCTTCTCCGGCTTCGACACCGAGGCAGGCAGCTACGACACGACGACCTGGCAGTACGAGGGCAGCACCGCCGTGCCGTCGGTCGGCAGCCACGGCCCGGAGACCGCGCCGCCCACGACGATGCACGGGCGTGAGCGCGAAGCGAGCCGCCCCGAGCGCGCCGGATCGGGTGGGCCGGTCTACCACGGTCGAGCCGAAACCGACCCGTCGCTGCAGCATCCCCGCTGCGTGTTCCAGCTGCTCAAGCGGCACTACGCCCGCTACACGCCGGAGATGGTGGAGGAGGTGTGCGGGGTTTCGCGCGAGGACTTCCAGTGGGTGGCCGAGCAGCTCGTGGCGAACTCCGGCCGGGAGCGCACCACGGCGATCGCCTACGCGGTCGGCTGGACGCACCACACCGTGGGCGTGCAGTACATCCGCGCCGCCTCGATCCTGCAGCTGCTGCTGGGCAACATCGGCCGGCCTGGTGGCGGAATCCTGGCGCTGCGCGGGCACGCCAGCATCCAGGGCTCGACCGACATCCCGACGCTGTTCAACCTGCTGCCCGGCTACATCCCGATGCCGCACGCGCACGTCGACTTCGATCTCGACACCTTCGTCGCGCCCGACGAACTCGCGTGCGGCTACTGGGGGAACATGCGGTCCTACCTGGTCAGCTTGCTCAAGGCGTGGTGGGGCGAGCACGCCACGGCCGACAACGACTTCTGCTTCGACAGGCTGCCGCGGCTGACCGGCGACCACGGCACCTTCCAGACCGTGATCGACCAGATCGAAGGGCGCTGCAAGGGCTACTTCGTCGTCGGGGAGAACCCGGCCGTGGGCACCGCGAACGCCCGCCAGCAGCGGATGGGCCTGGCGAACCTGGACTGGCTCGTGGTGCGCGACCTCAACCTGATCGAGACGGCCACCTTCTGGCAGGACGGCCCGGAGATCGAGACCGGCGAGATGCGCACCGAGGACATCGGCACCGAGGTGTTCTTCCTGCCCGCGGCAGCGCACACCGAGAAGGACGGCACCTTCACCAACACCCAGCGGCTGCTGCAGTGGCACCACAAAGCCGTTGAACCGCAAGGAGATCAGCGCAGCGACCTGTGGTTCTTCTACCACCTGGGGAGGCTGCTGCGGGAGAAGCTCGAACCCGGCGATGAGCGGGACCGGGCGCTGTTGGAGCTGACCTGGGACTACCCGGTCGAGGGCGAAATCGACGAGCCGAGCGCGGCGGCTGTGCTGCAGGAGATCAACGGTTACGACGCCGAGGGCGACCCGCTGTCGTCCTACACCCAGCTGCGCCCGGACGGCTCGACCAGCTGCGGTTGCTGGATCTACTGCGGCGTTTTCGCCGACGGGATCAACCAGTCCGCGCGGCGTCGCCCGGGCCGGGAGCAGTCGTGGGTCGCGCCGGAGTGGGGCTGGGCGTGGCCGGCGAACCGGCGGCTGCTCTACAACCGGGCATCGGCCGATCCCGACGGCCGGCCGTGGAGCGACCGCAAGGCCTACGTCTGGTGGGACGACGAGCGCGGCGAGTGGACCGGCCACGACATCCCGGACTTCGACCGGGCCAAGCGACCGGACTACCTGCCCGACCCGGGCGCCACCGGGCCCGAGGGCATCGCGGGCACCGAGCCGTTCATCATGCAGAGCGACGGGCGCGGCTGGCTCTACGTCCCGGCCGGGCTGGTCGACGGCCCGCTGCCAGCGCATTACGAGCCGCAGGAATCGCCGCTGGAGAACCGGATCCACGCCAACCAGCAGCGGAACCCGGCGCGGCAGGTGCTCTCGCGGCCGGAGAACCGATACCAGCCGAGCGGCGCCGAACCCGGCAGCGACGTGTTCCCGTACGTGTTCACCACGTTCCGGCTCACCGAGCACCACACCGCTGGCGGCATGAGCCGGTGGCTGGCGCACCTGTCCGAGCTGGCGCCGGCGATGTTCCTGGAGGTCTCCCCGGCGCTGGCGGCCGAGCGCGGGCTGCGGCACCTGGACTGGGCGACCGTGGTCACCGCCCGCAGCGCCATCGAAGGCCGCGTCCTGGTGACCGCCCGGATGCGGCCGCTGCGCCACGGCGAGCGCACCATCCACCAGATCGGCATCCCGTGGCACTGGGGCCCGAACGGCCTGACCACGGGCGACGCGGCGAACGAGCTGATCAACGTGGCGCTGGACCCGAACGTGCACATCATGGAGACCAAGGCGGGCGCCTGCGACATCCGGCCGGGCCGCCGCCCGCGCGGCGCGGCGCTGGTCCGCTACGTCGCCGAATACCGCAGGCGCGCCGGCATCACCGAACGAACCGGCGTGGAGAGCAGCGACGACCCGCGGCGCCGAGGGGAGTGAGCTCGTGGATTCGAACCGGTTGAGCGGCCCGCTGGCGGACCCGGCGGGGGAGGCGGGGTATCCGCCGGAGCACCCGGAACGCGTCGGGTTCTTCACCGACACCAGCGTGTGCATCGGGTGCAAGGCGTGCGAGGTCGCCTGCAAGGAGTGGAACCTGCTGCCTGAGGACGGCCTCGACCTCACCGGGATGTCCTACGACAACACCGGTGCGCTCGGCGCGACGACGTGGCGGCACGTGGCCTTCGTCGAACAGCACGGATCCACTGTGGATCTGGGGATGCCGGGCATGGGCGAGGACCAGGTCCGCTGGCTGATGTCCTCGGACGTCTGCAAGCACTGCACGCACGCGGCATGCCTCGACGTCTGCCCGACGGGCGCGCTGATCCGCACCGAGTACGGCACGGTGCTGGTGCAGGACGACGTGTGCAACGGCTGCGGTTACTGCGTGCCCGCCTGTCCGTACGGGGTGATCGACGTCCGGCCGGACACCGGCGGCGCGGCCAAGTGCACGATGTGCCAGGACCGGCTGGGTGCCGGGCTGATGCCCGCCTGCGCGACGGCGTGCCCGACGGAGTCCATCCAGTTCGGCCCGCTCGACGAGCTCCGCCACCGCGCCGAAGCGCGCGTCGCGGAGCTGCACGACCAGGGCGTCGCCGAGGCCCGGCTGTACGGGCACGACCCGGCGGACGGGGTCGGCGGCGACGGCGCGTTCTTCCTGCTGCTGGACGAGCCCGAGGTGTACGGGCTGCCGCCGGACCCGGTGGTGACGACGCGCGATCTGCCGTCGATGTGGCGGCATGCGGCGGGCGCGGCGCTGACCGCGGCAGCGGTGATCGCCGGGTGCTTCCTCGGAGGCAAGCGGTGAAGCGCGGCGACCGGCTGATGGTGCCGGACGCGGAGTTCCGGTCCTACTACGGGCGCCCGGTGCTCAAGCAGCCGGTGTGGAAGGTGCCGGACGTACCCGCGTACCTCTACCTCGGCGGGCTGGCGGGGGCGTCGTCGGCGATGGCGCTGTGCGCGGACCTCACCGGGCGCAGGCGGCTGGCGCGCTCCGGCAGGCTGGCAGCGGCGGTGGGGGCGACGGCCAGCGTCGCGGCGCTGATCCACGACCTCGGCCGCCCGACGAGGTTCCTGAACATGCTTCGAGTGCTGAAGCCGACCTCGCCGCTGAGCGTCGGTTCCTGGATCCTGGCGCTGTTCTCGGCGTTGTCGGGCGCGGGCGCGGCCAGCGAACTCACCGGAAAGCTCCCGGTTCTCGGCCGCGCCGCAGCCACCACGGCCGGGGTGATCGCGCCCGCGATGACGACCTACACCGCGGTGCTGCTGGCCGACACGGCGGTCCCGGGCTGGCACGAGGCCTACCGCGAGCTGCCGTTCCTGTTCGCCGGGAGCGCCGTGTCGAGCGCGGGAGCGATCGGCATGCTCGCCGCGCCCGGCGAGTCGGGTCCGGCGCGCCGGATGGCGGTGGCCGGGGCGGCGCTGGAGTTCGCCGCCGGGCAGCGCATGCACCGGCGGATCGGGCTGGTCGGCGAGGTGTACCGGCAGGGGCGTGCGGGCGCGGTGTGGCGCGCCGCCCGGGCGCTGACCGGCCTCGGCGCGGGCGCGGCGCTGTTCGCCGGGCGCAGCAGGGCGGCCGAGATCGCCTCGGGGCTAAGCCTGACCGCCGCGGCCGTCGCGACGCGGTACGCCGTCTTCGAGGCCGGTCGCGCGTCGGTCCGGGATCCCCGCTACACCGTCGTGCCGCAACGCGATCGCGCCTGACCAGCAGATTCACTTGATTCGAGCATCTATGCACTCGGTATATACACCGCGTGTATAGTTGCCGACATGTCGATCAGTCTCACCTTGCTGGGGCTGCTGGAAAGTGGCCCCAGCTACGGATACGACCTGAAGCGCGCCTACGACGAGAGCTTCGGGCACGCGAAGTCGCTGGCCTACGGGCAGGTCTACTCGACGCTGTCCCGGCTGCTGCGGGACGAACTGGTCGAAGTGGACGGAGTCGAGTCCGGCGGGGGACCGGACCGCAAGCGCTACTCGATCACCGAGACCGGCCGGCGCCGGATCGAGGAGTGGCTGTCCACTCCGGAGAAGCCCGTGGCAGAACTGCACAACACGCTCTACGCCAAGGTCGTCCTCGCCGTCCGCTCCGGTCGCGACGCGACGGAGGTGCTCGACCGCCAGCGCGGCGCCCACCTGGCCCGCATGCGCGAACTGACCCGCCGCAAGGCCGAAGCCGAACCCGGCGAGCAGTTGGTGCACGACTACGCCCTCTTCCACCTGGAGGCGGACCTGCGGTGGCTCGAACTCGCCGTGACCCGCCTCGAACCGCTCGCCCAGGAGGTTTCCCAGTGACCGAACCAGCGGTGACCCAGGCGCCCGCAGCCGAACCGCTGCTGCGCGGCACGGACCTGCACCTGTCCTTCGGTCCGACGCCGGCGCTGCGCGGCGTCTCCCTGTCCATCTCGGCGGGGGAGATCGTCGCGGTGATGGGCGCGTCCGGTTCCGGCAAGTCGACCCTGCTGCACTGCCTGGCTGGCATCCGACTGCCGGACTCGGGGCAGATCACCTACCGCGACACGGAGCTGACGACGCTGTCCGACGAGCGGCGGAGCGCCCTGCGCCGGGAGAAATTCGGCTTCGTCTTCCAGTTCGGGCAGCTGGTGCCGGAGCTGACGGTGCGGGAGAACGTGGCGCTGCCGCTGCGGCTGTCCGGGGTGGCGCGCCGCGAAGCGGAGTCCAAGGCCGCGTTGTGGCTGGAAGAGCTGGGGATCGCCGGCGTGGCCGGTTCGCGGCCCGGCGACATCTCCGGCGGGCAGGGCCAGCGCGCGGCGCTGGCCAGGGCACTGGTCGCCGAGCCCGCGGTGATCTTCGCCGACGAGCCGACCGGGGCGCTGGACTCCGCCGGCGGCGAGCAGGTGATGAAGCTGCTGACGCGCGCCGCGCGAGGCGCCCGCGCGGCGGTGGTGCTGGTGACCCACGAACCGCGCGTCGCCGCCTACGCGGACCGGGAGGTCGTGCTCCGCGACGGCAGCACCCAGCTCACCGGGGTGGCGCGATGACGACTGTGCAGGATTGGATGCGGGACCTGGCCTTCGGGCTCCGCCTGGCGGTGACCGGCCGGCGGCCGTGGGGGCGGCTGCTGGTCACCTCCGTGGGAGTCGGGCTCGGCGTGGCGCTGCTGCTGGCGGCGGCATCGATCCCGAACGTCAACTCCTCCCGAGACGCCCGATCCGACGCGAGGTGGGGTCCCCGCGGTGCCGCCGGGGACGCCGCCTCGGTGCTGGTGGCGGAGACGTCGACGGTGTTCCGGAACGAGCATGTCCAGGGGATGTGGGTGCAGAACCAGCGTCCCGACGGGCCGGTGGCTCCCGGGCTGCTCCAGAACCCGCGACCGGGAGAGGTGGTGGTCTCGCCGGCGCTGCGGGAGATCCTCTCCGGGCCGGACGGCGCGCTGCTGCAACCGAGGTTCCCCCACGTGGTCGGTGTGGTCGGCGACGAGGGCCTGCTCTACCCCAATGAGGTCTTCTACTACGCCGGAACCGACGCGCTGTCGCCGCAGAGCAGCAACGTCAGCGGGGTAGTGGACCACTTCGGGGAGGCGCTGGGGCACAGCCGCTCGACGTTCTCCACGAGCGAGTGGCTCATCCTCGCCCTCGGTCTGGCCGCGCTGCTGGTGCCGGTCGTGGTGTACGTCGCGGCCACCGCGCGACTGGCCGAGACCGCGAGGCAGCGCCGGCTGTCGGCAATGCGGCTGGTCGGTGCCAGCGGCGAGCAGATCCGCCGGATGGCGGCGGGCGAAGCGCTGGCGGGCGCGCTGCTGGGCGTCGTGCTGGGCTGGGCGCTGTTCCTCTTCGGACGGACGTTCGCCAGCGGAGTGACCATCGCGAAGTCCGCCGTCTTCGACTTCGACATCACCCCGGTGTGGTGGCTCGCGGCGCTCGTGACCATCGGCATTCCGGCCGTCGCCGTCGCCGTCACGATCGGTTCGCTGACGCACGCCATCACCGACCCGCTGGACGTGTCTCGCCGGACGGTCTCGCGGCGGCGTCGCCTGGGCTGGCGCCTGGTGCCGCTCGGACTGGGCCTGCTGGGATTGCTGGCCGTCATCTTCGGCTTCGACGGAATGGACGACCTGCCGCTGTTCGTCGTCTCGGTGGTGCTCGTCCTGGTCGGGATCCCGGTGCTGCTGCCGTGGTGTGTCGAGCGCGCGGTCGGCCGCTTGCGAGGCGGCCCTACGGCGTGGCAGCTGGCGATCGGGCGGCTGAAGCTGACCAGCGGTCCCGCTGCGCGGTCGGTCAGCGCGATCGCTGTCGTGGTGGCCGGCGTGATCGCTCTGCAGACGATGCTGGCCACGGTCGAAGGCGAACGTGCGGACCGCAGCGATCTACGGGAAGTGGTGCCACCAGTGTCGGCCAGCGCACTGATCGGAGGCGAACGACCGTCCGATCCCGCCGAGATCGGGCGGATCGAGCAGGAGGTGCGATCGCTGCCAGGCATCGACGACGTGCGGGGCGCGGCGATGGTCACGATCGTGGGGCAGGACCGAACGGCCGCGCCGTTGCTCATCGTCGACTGCGCCCGGATCGCCCGGCTGATCCCGGCGCCGGACTGCCGGGATGGCGACGCGTTCGTCCCGCCCGGGCACAGCCCACTGCGGCCCGGCGAGCGCGTGGAGCTGGCGGAATCGTCGTACGGCGGGGAGTTCCAGCCCAGCACGCCACCACCGACCTGGAACGTGCCGGAGTCGGTGCGGCCGGCATCCGCCCCGGTCGTGTTCGTCGACGACGAGGTCGCGATGGTGCTGACTCCGGCCGCGGCCGCAGGCATCCCGGAAGGCGCTCAGTACCTGCAGGTGGACATCCGCCTCAATCCGGCGGCCCCGCACGACCTGGACGAGCGCCTCCGCAACATCGCCGCGGCACACCTCGCCGATTCCAGCGTCTGGGGCTCGGCGGCCGGCGGGCGGGCCGCGGCCGCAGAAGCGGAACCGGTCATGGGCGTGATCCGCGCCGCGTTGCTGGCGGGCGCGCTGCTCACCTTCGCGCTCATCGGATGCAGCCTGTTCGTCTCGGCGGCCGAGCAGATCCAGGAACGGCGCAGGCCGCTGGCCGTGCTCGGGGCGGTGGGCGTCCCGAGGCGAACCCAGTGGTGGTCGCAACTCCTGCAGAACGCGGTACCGATGCTCGTCGCAACGGCGCTGGCGACGGTGGTCGGCATGCTGCTCGGCGCGCTGACGACGGTGGCCACGAACAACGGGAGGGGACAGATCGTCTTCGACCTGCCCGGCATGCTCGGCCTCTTCGCGTTCGCGGCAGCGGCGGTCCTCGTCGTAACGGCCCTGGCCCTCCCGGCGCTCGGCCGAGCCGCCCACCCGACCGGCCTCCGCACCGAATGACCTGGCCGGACGAGTAGCGCGAGTCCAAGGGGGTTTCTGCCGGCTGTGCTGGCAGAAACCCCCTTCACGAGGTTCGTGGTATCTATAAATTCAGTGTTGAATGAAATTAATCATCCCGGGCCCGGTCCGACGGTGCCTGTATCCGGGACGACAGCCCGACACGGCTTGTCTACTGCGCGGCGAGTGCTGGCGAATCCCAGCCCATCACGCTGAAGGGAAGTCCGTTGCGGTAGGCGTGAATGCCGGCGGCGGGGTAGGGGATGAGCACTGCGGGGAGCCGGTCGAGTTCGAACCAGGCGATGGCGTGGCACTTGTCGGGTTCGCGGTTGACGGGCTCGCCGGTCCATCGGGTCGTTTCGAAGAAGATGCCCAACCGAGGTTCTGCGCCGGGGTCGTTTACGTGGATGGTGTGGACGTGCCGGAGCTCGGCGGGGTCGATCAGCACGCCGACTTCCTCTTCGGCTTCGCGCACTGCGGCGGTGAGTGCGGATTCGGCGGCGTCGAGCTTGCCGGACGGCAGGTGCCACATGCCATCGCCGTAGTCGCCGCGCCGCCGGCTCAGCAGGATCTCGTTGTTGTGGCGTACGAGCAGCACGTGCACGTCGATGATGGTGCGTTGAGGCATCCGGATGGTCCTCGGGGATCGCGGTCTTCGGGCCGGTACCGGATGCCACGAGGATCCGTTCTTCAAGCCCTCTGGAGTGGGTCGCAGAGCATACGCCGCGGCCTTTTCGATGTGCCCACATGAACTGATCGAATGCGTCCGAAAACGCTCTGTTAGCACTCAATAGGGTGAGTCGTGGCTCATGTCTCACCGTAGGTGATTGGATTTCCGAAGGTGATCTCATCGTCGATCAAGAAATGAGCTGGAAAAACCCTGTCATCGCGGCGATCTTGTCGATGTTTCTATGACGATGGCCACTCGCTGATGGTTTGGTCCTCGGTTTCCGGCTACGTAGCGTGGCCCCTCGTCGGCGCCCCCGAGTCGACGAGCAAGACCGGAAGCCCGCTTCGCCAAACCCTGCCCAGCGGGCCTTTCCGACCCCCGACACGTGCATCAGGGCAGGGGCCTGACGACGACGGCGAACCCGGCGTCCGGCTGAGAAGGCTCGGCCGCGTCGATCGCCGCCCCCGGCGTCAGCGCAGGCGTCGCTGGAGACGAAGAACATGGCTAGCTCCCGAGGCAAGCACCGCAAGTCCATCACCGGCCGCAACGTCGCGCGGGTCGCCCTCGCCGGCGCGGTCGTCGCCGCCCCGTTCGCGCTGGCCCTGCCGGCCAACGCCGCGTCGCAGTCCACCTGGGACGCCGTCGCGAAGTGCGAGAGCGGCGGCAACTGGTCGATCAACACGGGCAACGGCTACTACGGCGGCCTGCAGTTCAACCAGTCCACCTGGGCCGCCTACGGTGGCACCAGCTACGCCTCGAACGCCTCGCAGGCCAGCCGCGAGCAGCAGATCGCGGTCGCCGAGCGCGTGCTGCAGAAGCAGGGCCCGGGCGCCTGGCCGGTGTGCTCGAAGAAGGCCGGTCTGTCGGCCGGTAGCGGCCTGCAGAACCAGGACGTCGCTTCGGGCACCACGAAGAAGACCACTCCGAAGACGGAGACCAAGACCAAGCCCGAGACCAAGAAGACGCAGGTCAAGAAGACCGTGCAGGTCGAGGGCGCCTACACCGTGCAGGCCGGCGACACGCTGAGCTCGATCGGTGGCAAGTTCGACGTCAGTTGGGAGTCGATCTTCGAGAAGAACCACGGCGTCGTCAGCGACGCCAACCTGATCTTCCCGGGTCAGCAGCTGACCGTGAAGTGACCCGTCCGGTCCGCGTGACCGGGCGACAGCAAGGGACCCCGCCTGCCTCTCTCCGGCGGGGTCCCTTGCGTTTTCGGTCGAGGCGTCCGCGCCGGGCTCATTTCAGCTTGCGGCGGCGCAGGTCGCTGCGGATGTCCCAGGCGGTCCAGCTGACGCCACCGAGGGCGAGGCCGGCCATCAGGATCAGCACCAGGGCTTCGGTCACGGCGGGCTCCCTTCGACCGGGACCGTCGGATTGCTTCCCGAGCCTAACGACCGTTTCGTTGATCGCCGAACGTGTCGAATTATCAAACCCGATCGGGCGAAGTGTCCAAATCGGCCGGTCGCCGCGGTCATCTCGAATTCCGCGTGTCTGAGGCGAATTCGGTGTGCGGTTCGAATATGCGCCCCGCAGTTGGCCTTGCACGTTCCGTGTTTTCCGATCATCACCCGGGATGAATGTTCCTCGGCAGGGTGATCCACCGGCATGTTGGGGACGAGCTCATCGCCTGTTGCCCCGATCATTTTCGTGATCAAGCCCGGCCGCGTGCTCGGTGCGGGAAGACACGTGCCGCGGAAAGGGGGAGCGTCCGATGGACGCCGATCATCACGCCGCATTGGCCGAGTCGACCGCCCTCGGCGGGTGGGTCGGCCCGGCGGCGATCGTCGCAGGTGCCCTGCTGCTGATCGTCGCGCTGTTTCGCCGAACGCGCGCCACACTGGCGAAGAAGCGACGGGCGGCGCGCTCGAGTGCGGCCAATTGGTGGTGACGCGTCGACCGGAGCCGGCCTAGGCGTGTCGCGCGTGTGCGGGCGCCGAGGGGGGGAGGGACGCATGACCGACACCACGCGGGACTCCAGGGAGGCGGCGGAGCGCGCCCCGACCGAAGACCGGCCGGCCGATCAGAGCTGGCGGGTCGTCCCGGCACCGCCGCCGACGCGCAGGGCGCACCGCCAAGACCTGCGCACCACGATCGCGGTCGATCTGGGGCGGCTGGCGGCGTCGATGTCGCGGCGGCTCGGCATGGGCAGCGGCGGGATGATCGGCGGCCGACTCGCGCTGAGCGTACAACCGCGAGCCCTGCGAAGGCTGGCAACCGGGCGGCGTGTCGTGATGGTTACTGGCACGAATGGCAAGACGACGACCACGCAGATGGTGGCGGAGGCGCTGCGGTCGCAGGCTCCCGCCGTCAGCAACGGCACCGGCGCGAACATGCTCGACGGGCACGTCGCCGCGCTGATGACCAGGCCGGACGCCCCGTTTGCCGCGCTCGAGGTCGACGAGCTGCACCTGGCGCAGGTGACCGAGCAGTTCGAGCCGGCCGTGATCCTGCTGCTCAACCTCAGCAGGGACCAGCTCGACCGGGTAGGCGAGATCCGCACCGTCGCCGCGAGCCTGCGGCGTGCTCTGGCGCAGGCTCCGGGCGCGCAGGTGATCGCGAACCGGGACGACCCGAACATCGTCTTCGCCGCCGCCGATCATCCCGCGGTCACGTGGGTCTCCGGTGGCGTGCGCTGGAAGGACGACGCGCTGAACTGCCCGAACTGCGGCGCGTTCATCGGCGACACCGACCGGGACTGGCAATGCGCCTGCGGCCTGGCTCGTCCGGCCGCGGACTGGACGGTCACCGGAACCGGGGCGGTGTCGGCGGACGGCGCCCACCACGAGCTCGCACTGTCCTTGCCGGGCCACGTGAACCGGGTCAACGCGACGTTCGCGCTGGCCGCGGCGCTGCACCTGGGCTGTGGCGAGGACGCGTCGCTGGCCCGGATCGGGCGGATCTCGCAGGCGGGCGGCCGGTACCAGACGGTCCAGCTCGCCGGCCGGGATGTCCGGCTGCTGCTGGCGAAGAATCCGGCCAGCTGGCTGGAGATGCTCGACCTCGTCGAGGGCGACGACGATCCGCTGGTGCTGGTGGTCAACAGCCGGGAGGCCGACGGCTACGACGTCTCCTGGCTGTGGGACGTGGATTTCGAGGTGCTGCGCGACCGGCCGGTCCGGGTGGCGGGGGACCGGGCGCTGGATCTGGCGGTGCGGCTGCGCTATGCCGAAGTGCCCTGCGCCGTGGCGTCCGATGTGGACGAGGCGCTGGCCGGGGCGGCGACCGGCGTGCCGGACGTGATAGCCAACTACACCGCCTTCCGCGACCTCGTGACCAGGAGCAGGCGATGATGCGCGACCGCGTCCGTCTCGCGCTCGTGCTGCCCGACCTGCTGGGTACCTACGGCGACCGCGGCAACGTGTTGGTGCTGGCGCAGCGGCTGAAGTGGCGCAACATCGACAGCGAGACGGTGACGGTGCTGTCCGAATCCGACTCCGTGCCGGAATCCTGTGACCTGTACTTGATCGGCGGCGGCGAGGACGTCGCGCAGGTCGCCGCGGTCAGGTTCCTGCACCGCGGTCCCGGGCTGCGGCGCGCGGTGGACCGCGGCTCCCCGGTGCTGGGCATCTGCGGCGGTCTGCAGGTGCTCGGGACGAGCTTCGTCACCGGCGACGGCGTGCAGCACGCCGGACTGGGCGTGGTCGACGCGGCCACCGAGCCGGGCAGCGGCCGCGCGATCGGCGAGGTGACCACGCAGTCCACGCTGGGCGGCGTCGGAATGCTCACCGGGTTCGAGAACCACCTCGGCCGGACCCGGGTCGGGCCCGGTTCGCAGCCGCTGGGCCGGGTGACGCGCGGCATCGGCAACGGTCACGACGATGCCGAAGGTGCGGTCCGCGGGCACGTCGTCTGCACCTACCTGCATGGACCGGTGCTGGCGCGCAATCCGAAGCTGGCCGATCTGCTGCTGGAATGGGCGATCGGCGAACCTTTGGAGCCGCTGCCCGATCCTCCGGAGCTGCGTGCGCTGCGCTCCGAACGGACCCGGCTGCACGTTCGAAACCGCAAGTGACCGTCAGCGGCGGATGATCCGGGCCAGCCGGTCGATCGCGGGTCGGAGCTCCGGGGCGCGGAAGAGCGCCAGCGCGCCGAAGCTGACGGCCATCACCACGACCGTGTGCACTACCAGCGAGAACCAAGCGTCGGCGACCGGCCCGAACGGGCCGAACGCGCTGCGCAGGCCGGCGAGGACGGCGAGTCCGCAAGCGCAGCCGAGCAGGGTGGCGGCGAGTGCGCGCCCGATGCCGGCGAGGGTGCGGCGGGTCTGGACCGGGCCGACCCGGCGATGCAACCAGATCTGGCCGGCGATCGAGCCGATCACGAAGCTCACCGACATCGCCCCGGTGACGCCGACGACCAGGTCGCGCGGATCCAGCACGGCGAGCGCGACGTAGCAAAGCACGCTGCGGACCACCACCATGATCACGTTGATCCAGGTGGGAGTGCGGGCGTCCTTCATCGCGTAGAACGCGCGGAGCTGCAACATCGTGATCGCGAAGGGGACCACGCCCAGCGCGGCGGCGGCCAGCGCCCAGCCGAGCCGGTCGGCCGCCGCGACATCGCTGGCGCCCAGCGAGAAGAACGCCACGCCGATCGCGCCACCGGCGACTGCCAGCAGTGCGCTGATCGGCATCAGCAGCACGGCGCTCAGCCGGCTGCCCAGCGAGACGTCGGCGACGAACTCCGTGGTGTCCTCGGCCGCGGCGGCCCGGCTGATCCTGGGCATCAGCGCGGTGAGCAGCGATACGCCGAGCACGCCGTAGGGGACCTGCGACAGCAGCCAGGCGTAGTTGAAGGTCGCGACGCTGCCGGTGGTGCCCTGCCCGGTGACGCGGGTGATCACCACCATGCCGGCCTGGCTGATCAGCGTGTAGAGCACGACCCACCCGGCCAGCCCGCCGAACTCCGACAGCCTGCGGTCCCAGCCCCACCGCCAGCGGAACCGGAAACCGCTGCGGCGCAGCGAAACGGCCATGATCGCCGCCTGGACGGCGATGCCCAGCGCGGTGCCGATGCCGAGGATCAGCAGCTTCGGCTCGCCCATGCGCACCGGATGCGTCGAGATCTCGCCGGGCACCAGCGCGTACACCACGACTGTGGTGATCACGACGACGTTGTTGAGCACCGGGGCCCAGGCCGGGATGCCGAACACACCGCGGACGTTGAGGATCGCCTGCAGCAGCGCGGACATCCCGTAGCAGACGATGCCGGGCAGCAGCAGGTAGGCGAACGCCGTGGTCAGCGCGGCGTTGGCGCGGGTGTCGGGGCCGAGGTAGAGCTCGGTGAGCAGCGGGGCGGCGGCCACCGCGGCGGTGGTGGCCGCGATCAGCAGCACCCCGCCCATGGTGATCATCCACTGCGCGTAGGCCTCGCCCTGCCGGGCGCCCTCCTGCTGCGCCCGCACCAGCAGCGGCACCGCGATGCTCGTGAGCACACCGCCGAGCAGCAGCTCGTTGACCACGGTCGGGAGTGTGTTCGCGACGGTGTAGGAGTCGTTGACCATGCCGAGCCCGAGAACGGCCACCAGCAGCACCTTCGCCAGCAGGCCGCTGGCCCGGCTGACGGTGGTCGCCACCGCCATCGCCGCGCTGGCCCGGGCCAGCGAAGTGCCGTGCACGCGGGAATCGGCCTGCTCGACCACGACGCTCCCCAGTTCTCGGCCTCACCTGCGCCGACCGTGCCACGAAAGTCCGGCCGCCGCCTCGCGACCGCTCGTTTCATGGCAACCTGATCACACCGACGTGGACGGGGGAGGCGCAGCGATGATCGTGATCGGCGGGCTGTTGCTGGTGGCCGGGGTGGTCGTGGCGATCGTCACCGGCGGGGACATGGTGGGCGGCTGGCTGCTGCCGGTCGGCCTGATCGCCGCCGGTATCGGGATGCTCTTGGCCGGAACGGTCGCTGCGGCTCGCCGTCGGCTCCCGCTGCGGGCGGCTGTCCGTGCGCACCGGGTGGCGCCGGTGGGCGGTCCGCTGCGGAGGGCCCGCGCGGTTCCGTCGATGGTCGTCTCCACCGCGCGGGGCCGGAACCCGGTGCTGCCGCGCTACCAGCTCGCGCTCTGGCTGCTGGCCGCGGTGTACGTGGTCTCGCCGATCGACTTCATCCCGGACTTCCTGCCGCTGCTGGGCATCGGCGACGACATCGGCGTCGGCACCTGGCTGCTGACCAGCCTGTACGCCGAATCGGGCAACTTCCTCGCCGCCCGGGAGCAGCGGCCTGAGACGGACGCCGAGTAGTCCTCAGGTCGCGGTCGGCGCGGGCTCGGCGGGAGTGCGACGGCGGCGGAAGAGGCCGTGGTCGAGAGACCAGTTGCCGCCGTTGAAGCCCAGCGCGAGCGCGGCGACGCCGATGGCCAGCGGCAACTCGAAGCCCATGGGGGAGAACAGGCCGTGGGGCAGGTGCACGAGGAGCACCGCGCCGGCCATGTCGATGGCGACCAGGACGCCGACCAGCGGCAGCAGCAGTCCGAGGACCAGGAACACGCCGCCGATCAGTTCGACCAGCCCCGCGTACCAGGCGGACACCTGCGGGAACGGGATCTGCATGCTGGTGAAGCTCTGCGCGACTGCGCCCAGCCCGTAGTCGACGACCTTCTGCCAGCCGTGCGCGATCAGGATGATCCCGATGCCGAGCCGGCCGATGAAGGCGAAGAAATCACGAACGACGTGCATGACGTGCCTCCTGTCCTGCGTCGACCCCGTTGGCGGCGCGGGCCCACCTCAAGTCTGGTGGGTGGCCGGGCCGCAGTCATCTCGGCGGAGTTCTCGCCAGGCAGGGAGGTTGGGGGCCGCGGTCGGCCCCCAACCCGGTGGCTCAGCCCTTGAGCAGGGAGCGGGCCATCACCATGCGCTGGATCTGGTTGGTGCCCTCGTAGATCTGGGTGATCTTGGCGTCGCGCATCATCCGCTCCACCGGGAAGTCCCGGGTGTAGCCGGCGCCGCCGAAGAGCTGCACCGCGTCGGTGGTGACCTCCATGGCCACGTCGGAGGCGAAGCACTTCGCGGCGGCGGAGATGAACCCGAGGTTCGCCTCGCCGCGCTCGGCGCGGGCCGCGGCGATGTAGACCATGTGCCGCGCGGCTTCGACCTTCATCGCCATGTCGGCCAGCATGAACTGGACGCCCTGGAAGTCGGAGATGGCCTTGCCGAACTGCTTGCGCTCCTTGACGTAGGCCAGCGCCTGCTCCAGCGCGCCCTGCGCGATGCCGACGGCCTGGGCGCCGATGGTGGGCCGGGTGTGGTCCAGCGTGCGCAGCGCGGTCTTGAACCCGGTGCCGGGCTCGCCGATGATCCGGTCGGCCGGGATGGTGCAGTCCTCGAAGTACAGCTCCACGGTCGGCGAGCCCTTGATGCCGAGCTTCTTCTCCTTCGGGCCCACCGCGAATCCGGGGTCGTCGGCGTGCACCACGAACGCGCTGATGCCGTTGGCGCCCTTGTCCGAGTCGGTCACCGCCATCACGGTGTACCACTTGGATTCGCCGCCGTTGGTGATCCAGCACTTGCTGCCGTTGAGCACCCAGTGGTCGCCGTCGAGGTGCGCGCGGGTCTTCATCGCCGCTGCGTCCGAGCCCGCCTCGCGCTCGGACAGCGCGTAGGACGCGGTCGCCTCGCCGTTGGCGATCGAGGGCATCACCTGCTTCTTGAGCTCTTCGGAAGCGGAGAGCAGGATCGGCATGGTGCCGAGCTTGTTGACGGCCGGGATCAGCGACGACGAGGCGCACACCCGGGCGACCTCCTCGATCACGATGCAGGTGGCGACGGAGTCGGCGCCCTGCCCGTCGTAGGCCTCCGGTACGTGCACGGCGGCGAAGCCCGCCTTCGTGAGCGCGTCGCGCGCCTCGCGCGGGTACCGCTCCTGCTCGTCGACCTCGGCCGCGTACGGCGCGATCTCCTTGTTGGCCAGGGCACGCACCGCCTCGCGCAGTGCTTCGTGCTCCTCGGCCAGCTGGTAGGTGCCGAAGCTCGGGTCCACCGGATGCCTCCTAGTTCCCCGACGCCATGGCCGGGTAGTTCCTCGCGGTCCGCGCCAGCGGACACCTGTTCGTGTCCGCCATCGTAACGGCACTGAGTGCCACTAGCAATCGCGGCCGGTGCTATATTCCGGCCATGTCCGAGGCAGCGACTCCGGCGCCCAGAACCCGTTCCGGCCGCACCCCGCACGGCCGCCGGCGGGTGCGCAGCTCCCTGGCGCTGGCCGCGATGGAGCTGTTCGGCGAGCAGGGCTTCGAAGCGACCACTGTGGACCAGATCGCCGAGGCGGCGGGCGTCGGGCGGCGCACCTTCTTCCGGTACTTCCGGTCCAAGGAGGACGTCGTCTTCCCCGGCCACGACGAGCGGCTGGCCGAGGTGGTCGAGCTGCTGGAGGCCGCCGACCCGGCGGCCGATCCGCTGGCGGTGCTCGGGCGGACCGCCGAGGTGGTGCTGGAGATGTACCTCGCGGAGCCGGAGGTGTCGCTCAGGCGGTTCGAGCTGACCCGTGAGGTTTCCGCGTTGCGGGACAAGGAAATCGCCAGCATCGACCGCTACCAGCGGGTGTTCGCGCGCTACCTGCGCGGCCGGTACGCCGGCGAGCCGGGCGGCGATCTGCGTGCCGCGGTCGTGGCCGCGGCGGTGGTCGCCGCGCACAACCACGTGCTCCGGCAGTGGCTGAAGAGCGGGGGAGCGCTGGATGCGAAGGCGCTGCTGCGTGAAGCGCTGCAGCAGGTAATGGTCGCGATGTCGGGGCAGTGGAGCCGCGAAGGTTCCGCCGACGAGGCGGGGGAGAACGTCGTCGTCGGCGTAGTGCGCACCGCGGCGCCCGCCGGTGTCGTGCTCAAGCATCTTGAAGAGGCGCTGCGGGACATCCGCTAGCGAGACTGCGGCACTCAGTGTCAGAAAGCATGCGTCGGAGACGGACCGAGAGGATCGATCAGATCTATTTGTTCAGTGTCAGTTGAAACATTTCTCCAGCGAAGCGCGGCGACACAGCAGCGGGGCCTGGACCGCAATGCTTTCGCTGTGTGGGTCTCAGCCGATGATGGCGCGGACCCGCTTGATCACCGGCGCGAACGCGTCCATGTACGGCTCGTGCACGGTGTAGTAGGTGAAGCCGTAGCGCTCGCGGTTGCGCAGCACTTGATCGGCGATCTGCTCGACACTGCCGATGAATGCGAACGGCGTCTCCAGGAGCTCCTCGGCGGTCATCATCGACCCGTACCGCTCCAGCAGTTTCTCGGCCGCGGCCGTTCGCTCATCGGTGATCACGACCAACTGCGTCAGGGCGTGCCACTGCACCCGATCCGCGCGTTCGCCCGCGCGTTCGCGGGCGTAGCGGACGCGTTCGGAGGCTTCTGCCGCCGTGCCGATGCGCAGCGTTCCCGGCGGTTGTCCCTTGATCTGGAAGGCCCCGGCGATGCCGATGATGTCGGCGGTTTCGGCGGCGGTCTGCAGGATCCGGTCTCCGGTGCCGCCGACGATCAGCGGGGGCCCGTAGCCGCCGAAGCCGATGCGTTGCACGGGGCGCGAGACCGGAATGCCGAGGTTCTCGCGCATGGCCGCCTGCTGGTCGTAGCCGTCCGCCGCGAACAGGCGGCCGAGTTCGTCGATGGTCGCCCGCAGGCGTTCGGCGCGCCTGCCGAACGGTTCCCACTCGATGCCTGCCTCGTCGAACTCCCATTTCATGTGGCCGGCGCCGAGACCGACTTCCAGGCGGCCGCCGGTGAGGATGTCGGTGGTGGCGATCTCGCGGGCCAGCAACGCGGGATTCCAGAACGGTGCGTTGAGCACGAGGGTGCCGACCTTGAGTCGTTCGGTGGCCTGAGCGGCGGCGACGAGAGTGGGGAAGGGCGACGCGATGCCGAGGTGGTCGGCGGCGAACACCGTGTCGTAGCCGTGCCGCTCGGCGCGGCGGCAGGTCTCGGCGAAGGCCGCGGGTGATTCCAGGCCGAAGATGTTGTAGGAGAAGCGGAAGTCCGTCATGCGGGTCATGCTGCGGCATGCTCCGGTCGATCACCAGAGGTTCAGCACTCTGCGAACTTCCCCTATCATTAAATTCTATCATTTCAGTGTTTAATGAAATAAATCCTAACCGGCCACCGCATTGCCCCGTCCGAAAAACCGCTAGGAAGCAGGGACGGGCGACTCTAGCCTTGCTCGGCAATGGTTTTCGTGAATCGAGGAGTGGGAATGGTCGGGTCGGTGCGTTTCGAACCGTTGTCCCGGCGGGATTTCGGGTTGCTGCGGAGCTGGCTGTCGGCACCGCACGTGCGGGAGTGGTGGCGCGGTGCCGAGCCGACCGCGGACCTGGTGGAGCAGGAGTACGGGCCGGCCGTGGACGGGGCGGATCCGGCGCGCTGCTTCGTGATCAACGTGGCAGGCGAGCGGGTCGGGATGATCCAGTGCTACCGGATGGCGGACGAACCGGAGTGGGACGCGCTCGTGGGGATTCCGGCGGCGGCGGGCGTCGATTACCTGATCGGGATGCCCGGCCGGTGTGGAAGCGGCATCGGGCCGGCGGCGATCGCGGCGTTCACGGAGCTGGTGTTCGACCTCTACGACGACGTCGACGCGATCGTCGCGGTGCCGCAGGCGGACAACCAGGCGTCCTGCCGGGCGCTGGAGCGGGCGGGGTTCGAGCTGGTCGAGGAGCGAGATCTGGAGTCGGACGACCCGTCGGACGCCGGCGTCAGCGCGATCTACGAGTTCCGCCGCTGACCGAGATGATCCACTGTGGATGCTGCGTCCGGCGTTGCGAGCAGGGCGACCCCGCTGTCGCCAGTGACCGTGAGCGAAGGCGGTAGCGACCTCGGCTCGCCCGGCTGTCGGGCCTCGTCGCTACCGTCGCGGTCATGACCGCGAAACCGGAGGAGATCCGCACCGACCGACTGCTGCTCAGGCAGGTCGCTGCCGGGGACCTGCAGGCCGCCGTGGCGATCCTGTCCGATCCGGAGACCAACCGCTTCAACCCGGCCGGGCCGCCATCTCCGGCGGAGGCGGCCGAGATGCTGGCGGAGTGGCAGGAGCACTGGGCGCGGGACGGCATCGGGTACTGGGCGGTGGTGCTGCCGGAGACCGGTGAGGTCGTCGGCTTCGGCGGGCTGCGCCACCATGTCGTGGCCGAGGAGCCGACGCTCAATCTGTTCTACCGGTTCCGGCCCGAGCACTGGGGCCGTGGATATGCCCCGGAGATGGCGCGTGCGGCCGTCGACTGGGCGGACCGGGTAGCGACCGGGCGCGCCGTGGTGATCCTGACCGACCTCGACAACAAGCCGTCCCAGCGCGTTGCGGAGAAGTTGGGCTTCGCGACCACGGGTGAGATCCAGCTAGCCGACGGTCCGATGCTGGTCTGGAAGCGGGTCATCTGACGCCTGCGGTCAGCACGCGATGTCGGCTGACCGCAGGCGTCGGCGCACCACATCCCAGTGCGGATCGATCAGTTCGGGCTGTTGCGCCCCGACGCCGATGTCCTTGAATCCGCTGGAGGTGGCTATGCATACCACGGGGCCGTCGAATTCTTCCTGGCCCCGCGCCTGCCGGAAGCCGGCCAGCCCAGCGGCCGCGGAGAGCTCGTACCACAGGCCGGCGCGGGCCAGATCGTGTTGCGCCCGCGCCATTTCCGAGTCGTCCACCAGCAGTGCGCGGCCGCGGCTGGCCCGGATCGCCGCCACCGGCCGGTAGCCACTGACACTGGAGCTGATCGCGTAGGCGGCGGTCTGGGCCACCTCGACTTCCGCCGCTGGGCGGCCTTCGGCGATGGACCGGGCCAGCGGGCCGCCTGCGGCGGGCTCGCAGGCGAACATCCGGGGCGTCGTTGTTGCCACGCCGAGGCGTGCCAGTTCGGCGAATCCCTTCCACACGCCGAAGAGCAGCTCGCCGTATCCGGTGGGCGCGAACACCGCTGCCGGGACGCCGAGTTCGGTGAAGATCTCGTACGCGATGGTCTTGTACCCCTCGGGCCCGAACGCGTGGCCGGTGTGCGTCGCCGTGACGTTGCTGACCGGGTGGAAGCCCGTTTCGGCCACGACCCGGCGCAGCAGCGGCCAGCGCGCTTCCGTGGGCACGGTCAGCACGACCGCGCCGTAGGCCCGCAGGAACGACGCGACCGCCGGCGGGGTTTCGGCGGAAGTGAGCACGATGCACTTCAGTCCGGCACGGGCGGCGTACGCGGCGGCGGATGCGCCGTGATTGCCGGACGATGCGACGACGATCCCGCTCGCGCCCGCGCCGAGCGCGGCGCTCACCGTGCAGCGGTTGAGCCGGTCCTTGTGGCTCCAGGTGGGATTTCGCGATTCGTCCTTGACGAATGCGCCGTCGGCGATTTCCACCAGCGGCGTGGCGCCTTCGGCCAGTCCCGGGGCGGTCAGGGGCGGCAGCAGCGGTGCCCAGCGGTCCAGGCCGGTGCCGATCGCGTGCTGGAACAGCCCCGGCGCTACCCGGTCGTAGTCGTAGTCGACTTCGACCGGGTAGGCGATCTCGTCGGTGCTCGTGGTGGGGCAGCCGGCGGTCAGCGGCGGCCACAGCGGATAGGCGATGTTCGGGTCGCCCATCGAGCGCTGGCCGATGGCCAGGGAGAGATCGGTTGTCACGCTTTCGGAGCGTAACGCCCGGTATCGGCGGTGCGGGTGGGGAGGGGTTCCGGTCAGTCGTAGCCGCGGATCAGGTGGCTTTCGTCGTGGTCGTCGTAGTCCGCGGCGGGGATGGTTTCCACTCGGTCCTGGGCGGGCAGACGGAGTTCTCCGAAGTCCGGGGTGGGGGAGTCGATTCGCTGCTGCGGGGCGGCGAAGTGGTCGGAGAGCGTCATGCCCGGCTCCTCTCGAAGCGGAAGTGATTGCCTGATGGTGCTTCTCGGGTTGGGAGATCGCATGTGCGACCCGCGATCGCTGATCGGAAATCGCCCGGTCGGGAGGAGTCCACGAAGAATATTAATTTCTATGATATCAGTGTGAATTGAAATTAACTTACGATCACGACGTCGCCTCAAGAACCGTTCAAAAATCGCCTAGACCGCCGATCAGGCCTTCGGCGTCAGGCGGATTCCGGTGCGTGGGCCGATGTATTCGCCGTTTTCGACGACGGTTCGCCCGGCCTGGCAGACCCAGGGGATGCCGGCCGGCGGGCGCATCGGGTCCTGGTAGTCGCCGACGTCGGTGACCGCGTCGGCGTCGAAGGCGACCAGGTCGGCGACGTGGCCGGGGGCGATCACGCCGCGATCGGGAATGCGGAAGCTCCGGGCGGGCAGCGAGGTCATCCGGCGGATCGCTTCGGGCAGGGCCAGGACGCCGCGTTCGCGGGTGTAGCGGCCGAGCACCCGGGGGAAGGTGCCGGTCAGCCGCGGGTGCGGTCTGCCGCCGGTGCCGGGCGGCAGACCGTCGGAGCCGATCATGGTGTGCGGGTCGGCCATGGCCAGTTCGAGGTCGTCCTCGTGCATCGAGAAGTTGATCATCGCGACGCGGAGCTGCTCCTCGACCAGCACCTCGATCAACGCGTCCACGGGTTCGATGCCGTCGTCCGCGGCGAGCTCGGCGATGGTGCGGCCTTCGAAGCGGTGGCTGGCGGTGGTGGCGATGAGGATGCGGTCCCAGGCGGTCCGCGCGCCGATGGTGGCGGCGAGGTCGTCGCGGCCGGCTCTGCTGCGCAGGCGGGCGAGGGTTTGTTCGGCGGTGCCGGCGAGGTACCGGGTGGGCAGCACGGCGGTGAGCATCGTCGAGGACGCGGTGTAGGGGTAGACGTCCTGGACCACGTCGTGGCCGGCGTCGCGGGCCTGGTTGATCTCGTCCAGGGCGGGGCGCATCTTGCCCCAGTTCTCCGGCTTGGTGGCTTTGAGGTGGGACAGGTGGGTGCGTCCCGCGGTGGCGCCGATGCGGAGTGCCTCGTCGATGGATTCGAGCAGGGCGTCGCCCTCGTCGCGCATGTGCGTGACGTAGAGGCCGATGCCGCCGAGGGCTTCGGCGACGGCGGTGAGTTCGCGGGTGGTGGAGAAGACCGCGGGTGGGTAGATGAGGCCGCTGGAGAGGCCGAACGCGCCGGCGGTCATGCCTTCTTCGAGGGCGGTTCGCATGGTTCGCAGGGCGTTGTCGTCGGGGGCGGTGTCTGCCATGCCCAGGGCGGCGATGCGGAGGGTGCCGTGGCCGATCAGGGGGCAGTAGTTGGTGACGTAGCCGGCGGCGTCGGTGGCGGCGAAGAGGTCGTGGAAGCCGGTCCAGGTGAAGTCCAGTGGCGGGAAGAGGCGTTGCAGGAAGGTCGCGAGGGTGTCGGCGTTGCCGGTGCTGCGCGGTGCGAGGCTGAAGCCGCAGTTGCCGACGATTTCGGTGGTGACGCCTTGCAGGATTTTGGTGGTGTCGTCGGTGGTGAGCAGCGGGGCGTTGTCGGCGTGGGAGTGGACGTCGATGAAGCCGGGGGCCAGGACGAGTCCGGTGAGGTCGCGTCGGGGTGTGTCGGCGGGGAGGGTGCCGGGGTGTTCGACGGCGGTGATGTGGTTGTCCTGGATGAGGATTTCGGCGGGGCGCAGTGGTGTTCCGGTGCCGTCGGCGAGGAGTGCGCCGGTGAGCAGTTCGGTGGTCACTCGGGCCTGCCTTTCGGGTGCGGTGGAATAACGGTCGTTGTGTGATGTTGTCGGGTTCGTTGGCGTCTATTTCAGGGGTGCGCGGTGCACGGTGAGTACAAGGTTCCCGGTGGGAAGCTGGTCGTGGTCGATCTGGACGTTGTGGACGGTCGGCTGGCCGATGTGCGGTTGAGCGGGGATTTCTTCTTGGAGCCGGATGAGGCTTTGGAGGACATCAACGGTGCGTTGACGGGTGCGCCGGCGGATGCCGATGGTGCGGAGTTGGCGGCGCGGATCCGGAGTGGTCTGCCTGCTGGTGCGCGGTTGGTGGGGTTCGATGCGGAGGCGGTCGGGGTCGCGGTGCGGCGGGCGTTGACGCGTGCGTCGGATTGGGCTGATCACGAGTGGCGGTTGATCCACGATGGGCCGCAGACGCCGTTGATGCACATGGCGTTGGATCAGGTGTTGGCCGAGGAGGTGGCGGCGGGGCGGCGTGCGCCGACGTTGCGGTTCTGGGAGTGGGCGGCGCCGGCGGTGATCATCGGGAGTTTCCAGTCGGTGCGCAATGAGGTGGACATGGCGGGTGCGCAGCGGCATGGGGTTGAGGTGGTGCGGCGGATCACCGGTGGTGGGGCGATGTTCGTGGAGCCGGGGAACACGGTGACGTATTCGTTGTACGCGCCGGGTTCGTTGGTGGCGGGGATGACGTTCGCGGAGTCGTACGCGTTCTTGGACGACTGGGTGCTGGGTGTGTTGCGGGATTTGGGGTTGAACGTGTGGTACCAGCCGTTGAACGACATCGCCTCGGATGGCGGGAAGATCGGTGGTGCGGCGCAGAAGCGGTTGGTGTCGGGTGCGGTGCTGCACCACGTGACGATGTCTTACAGCATCGATGCGGACAAGATGGGTGAGGTGTTGCGGGTGGGGAAGGAGAAGTTGTCCGACAAGGGGATCACGAGCGCGAAGAAGCGGGTGGATCCGTTGCGGCGGCAGACGGGGTTGGCTCGTGAGGTGATCATCGAGCGGTTGATCGAGGGGTTCCGCCGGCGGTTCGGGTTGTCGGATGGCCCGGTTTCGGAAGGTGAGCGGGCGCGGGCGCGCGAGTTGATCGAGTCGAAGTTCGCGACGCGGGAGTGGTTGCTGCGGGTGCCGTGAGCGGCTGCCTGAGCCGGTGTGCCGGGTTCAGGTGGTGGTTGTGGCCGCGTCAGGTGAGCAGGCCAGGTACGCCGGGGGTGGTTCGGCGGCGGCGTAGCCAGATCTTGCGGGTTCCGTCGGAGTAGAGGAGTACCCGGGAGAGTTCCCAGCCGGAGAATTCGGCGTGGATGCTGAGTTGGGTCGCTGCGCTCCAGCGGGTGACGCCTGGTGGGAGGCGCAGCGGCTGGTATTCCCAGTCGGTTTCGGTATCGGTTCCTTCTGCGTTCACACTCTCACCACCTGGTATCCGGCGCCGTTGGCGGAGGCGATGTAGATGTCTCCGGTGTCTGGGTCGACTGCGACCGAGTTGGGTTGGGTGATGGTGGGCAGCCGGTGGCGTTCTTGGGGTTCGCCGCCGGTGATGTCGTAGCCGACGAGTTCGTTGGTTGCGGTCAGCGTTACCCAGGCTAGGTCGCGGGTGGGGTCGTAGGCGAGGCCGTAGGGGGCGCCTGGGACGGGGTAGCGCTGTTTCATGATCAGCGGGTCGGTGCTGAAGGCGAGGAGTTCTTGGCCGCGGGTGTCGATGGTGATGATGCGGCCGTAGCGGTCGGTGATGGCGTTGGTGGCGCCTTGTCCGGCGCGTAGGCCGGCGCCTTTGGTGCCGGTTGCGGGGTCGATGGGGGTGATCGCGGTGGTGAGGCGGTCGAGGACTGCGATGCCGCCGTGGGTGGGCAGCAGTTGTGCTGGGCCTTGGAATTTTTCGGTGGTGGCGGTGGGGTTGCCGTTTTGGAGGACGGTGACGGTGGCGGTGTCGCGGAGGATGACGGCTGTTCGGTTGCCGTCGAGGTCGATGGCGTCGACCGGGCCGCCGGGGATCTGGGTGGGTTGTGCGGTGGCGGTGCGCAGGTCGATGCGGGTGATGAGGTTGGTGTCGGGGAGTGCGGCGGTGAGTTGGCCGCGGTCGGTGCGCAGGGTGGCGGGGGCGCTGGGGAGGGTGAGGGTGCGCTGGGTGTTGGTGCGCGGGTCCACGAGGGTGAGGTCGGGGCCGCTGGCGAGCACGAGGGTGTGGGTGTCGCGGTCGTAGGCGGTGTGTTGCACGGGGGGTGCGGGGTGGACCGTTCCTGCTGGTGGGGTTGTTGCGGGGGGTGCGGTGGCGGGTGTTGCGGCGGCGAGGGTGTCGGTGACCTGGAGAGGGTCGCTGGTGGTGTCCATTCCGCAGCCGGTGAGCAGGGCTGCGGAGAGGCAGATGATGGCCAGCCGACGCAACGGGGGTCCTCCTTGGTGCCGCGTGCCCCGCGGGTTGCGGTGCGTGTTGGTGGCTCCAGCATCCCTGATTCAGTCGGTTGGGTGGTGGTTGGCCCGGGGTTGTCAGGGCTGGGCGGGGTTGCGTTCGGGGTAGCTCTTGTCGGGTGCGCTGATGTCGTCGAGGGCGGCGCGGATGGCTGGGGGGAGGGTGAGGTCTTCGGCGTCGAGGGCGGTTTTGAGTTGGGTGTTGGTGCGGGCGCCGAGGATGGGTGCGGTGACGCCGGGGCGGTCGCGGACCCAGGCGAGGGCGACGTGGACGGGTGAGGTGCCGAGGCCTTCGGCGGCGGTGAGGACGGCGTGGACGATGCGGGCGGCGCGTTCGGTGCGGTGGTGTTCGACGTAGCTGCCGAGGTGGTTGGTGGCGCCGCGGGAGTCGGGTGGGGTGGCGTTGCGGTATTTGCCGGTGAGGACGCCGCGGCCGAGTGGTGCCCAGGCGAGGAGGCCGAGGCCGTGGTGTTCGGCGGCGGGGGTGACTTCGCGTTCGATGCCGCGTTCGAGGAGTGAGTATTCGACTTGGGTGGCGATGAGGGAGGTGCGGGTGGGGTGGGCGTTTTGGTGGGTGGCGGCGGTGGCGAGTTGCCAGCCTGCGTAGTTGGAGATGCCGGCGTAGCGGGCGCGGCCGCTGGTGATGGCGGTGTCGATGGCGGAGAGGGTTTCGTCGAGGGGGACGGCGGGGTCCCAGGCGTGGAGTTGCCAGAGGTCGACGTGGTCGGTGCGGAGGCGGCGGAGTGAGCCGTCGAGGGCGGTGAGGAGGGCGCCGCGGGAGGCGCCGCCGCCGAAGGGGCCGGGTTTGCGGCGGGCGACGGCTTTGGTGGCGAGGACGATTTCGTCGCGGGGGAGCCGGGTGGTGAGGAGGTCGCCGAGGATTTCTTCGGTGTGGCCGTCTTGGTAGACGTCGGCGGTGTCGATGAGGGTGCCGCCGGCTTCGTGGAAGGTGGACAGTTGCTCGGCGGCTTCGTCGGCGTCGGTGTCGAGTCCCCAGGTCATGGTGCCGAGGGCGAGTCGGGAGACGCGGAGGCCGCTGCGGCCGAGTTGTCGGTGTTCCACGGTGGGTGAGGGTATTGCCTGTGGCGGTTGTGGTCGGTGAGGCTGCAGCGGCGGGTCTGGTTCTGGGTGTTCCGGATCACAGTTCGCGTGGTGGTGCCGGTGGGTGCCGGGTTTGTTCGTTGCGCGCTGTGATCAGTCGTTCGCTGACCTGGTGGGATGTGGGTTCTGCGGGGTGGGGGTGGGCGGGTGGTGGGAATGCTGCAAGATTTGGGCTCCGGGCTTGGCGGCCGGTGGCCGGTGGGCGCACAAGAGTTTTCGTGATCGTGCTGGAGTGGGTTTCGTTGTCGTGGTTGCAGGCCATGGTGTTGGCCGTGGTCCAGGGGCTCACGGAGTTCCTTCCGATTTCTTCGTCCGGTCATCTGTCGATCGTGTCGAAGTTGTTCTTCGGTGACGACGCGGGTGCGTCGTTCACGGCGGTGACGCAGATCGGTACCGAGTTGGCGGTGGTGATCTTCTTCGCGAAGGACATCGTTCGGTTGGTGGCGGTGTGGTTCCGGGGTTTGGTGAACGCCGAGGTGCGGCGGACGCAGGATTACCGGTTGGCCTGGTATGTGATCGTCGGTAGTTTGCCGATCGGTGTGCTGGGGTTCCTGTTTCAGGACTTCATCCGGTCGACGTTCCGGAGCCTGTGGATCACGGGTACGACGTTGATCGTGTTCGGTGTGCTGATGGGGTTGGCGGAGCGGTTCGGTCAGCAGCAGCGGTCGCAGGACCGGTTGCGGTTGAGCGATGGTGTGGTGATGGGTTTCGCGCAGGCGTTGGCGTTGATCCCGGGTGTGTCGCGGTCGGGCGGCACGATCACGGCGGGTTTGTCGTTGGGGCTGGATCGGCCGACGGCGGTGCGGTTCTCGTTCTTGCTGGCGATTCCGGCGGTGTTCGCGGCGGGGTTGTCGGAGATTCCGCACGTGTTCGAGCCGAGTCCGTACGGGTTGCAGCCGTCGGCGGCGCAGATGATCGTGGCGACTGTGGTGGCCGGGGTCATCGGGTATGCGGTGATCGCCTGGTTGTTGCGGTTCGTGGAGCGGCACAGCGTGTACTTGTTCGTGTGGTACCGGATCGCGTTGGGTTTGTTGGTGTTCGGGTTGTTGGGTTTCGGCATCATGCAGCCGTGATCCGGTGATCGGGGAGGCGCGGTCGGCACCGTCGGGTGCGGGCCGCGTTTTCTTTTTGCCGGGGGTTGTGGTGGGTGGTGTCGGGGTGGGGCCTACAGTCGGCGAGCGTGGCGACTCTCATCCTGTTGCGGCATGCGCGGTCGGCGGCCAATGGTGCCGGTACGTTGGCGGGGCGTTCGCCCGGTGTCGGGTTGGACGAGACCGGGGTGGGCCAGGCGGCCGGCCTGGTGGACCGGTTGGCGGGGGTTCCGCTGGCCGGGATCGTGGTGTCGCCGTTGCAGCGGTGCCGGGAGACCGTGGCGGGGTTGGCCGCGCAGCGGGGGCTTTCGCCGGTGGTGGAGCCGGATCTGGCCGAGGTCGATTACGGCGAGTGGACCGGGCGGAAGATCAGCGAGTTGACCGGGGAGCCGCTGTGGAAGGTCGTGCAGCAGCATCCGTCGGCGGCGGTGTTCCCGGGCGGTGAGGGGTTGGCGCAGGTGCAGGCGCGGTCGGTGGCCGCGGTGCGGGCGCATGATCGCCGGTTCGGTGCGGATGCGGTGTGGTTGGCCTGCACGCATGGTGACGTGATCAAGTCGGTGTTGGCGGATGCGTTGGGGCTGCACCTGGATGGGTTCCAGCGGATCGTGGTGGATCCGTGTTCGGTGAGCGTGGTGCGCTACACCGAGACGCGGCCGTTCGTGTTGAAGGTCAACGACACCGGTGGGGATGTGTCGGGGTTGGTGCCGCCGGCGGATGCGGCGAAGTCGGATGCGGTCGTGGGCGGGACCACGGGCGGCGCGGCGCGCTGATCGGCGCTAGTTGCGCAGTGCGACGAGGTGGCAGCGGGCGTCTTCGGGCAGGAAACGCTGGGTGCCGCCGGTGAAGCGGACGAGGACCTGCTGATTTGTGGCAGGAGTGACCTGGTCGACGATGCCGACCGGCCCGATCGGGCCGTAGATGCGGATGGCGTCGCCGGGCAGGAGTTCGTCGGCGTGGAGGAGTTCGAGGTTGGTGGCGGCCGAGGCGGGCCGGATCCAGCGGATGGTGGCGAACCAGGTGGCGTAGGCGGCGGCGGGCAGGATCAGCGGCAGCCAGGTGTTCAGGTCGATCAGCGCGAGGCCGAGTGCGGCGCCGGCGAGTACGGCCCATAGCCCGGAGCTGATCGGCCGGCGGCCCAGCTGGAGCCAGCCGGTGGTGCGGATGGTGCCGTCGGGTTGCTGGCCGCGGGGCGGCGGCGGGACGTCGTCGAGGTCCGCTTCGTCGCTGTCGGCGTGGTCGTCGCGGATGTGTGCCGGGGTGATCTTGCCCAGTGGTTCGCGGGCGGTGTCTTCTGGCCGCACCCGGGGGATTTCGGTGGTGGCGGTCAGCGACGGGTTGTCGGTGGGCTCAGTGGGGCCGGTGGGGGTCGTCGTCAGCGGCTGGTCGAAGTCGGCGTTCTCGGGGTTGAGCAGGGTGCGCAGCATCGTGATCTCCATGCCGCGGCGTTGCCCGCATTCCGGGCAGGCCATCGCCACGCCGGTGGGGGCGGTGTGGTCGGTGATGGTGGTCAGCGGGCCGTGCCCGTGAGGGCATTGCGGGGCGTGGGGACCGTTTTCGAGGATGCGCAGGGCGCTGGCGTGATGGCGGTCGGTGGCGGGGGTTTTGTCGGGGTTGTTCACCATTGCGTGGTCCACCTCAGCTTGCCGTGATCGTCGCGTTCGCAGCTGGCGGCGGCACCTGAGGAGGTTCGGCCGACGTCGCCTTCGCGGGGGCAGCGTTCGCCTTCGGTGACTTCCGGGACCCAGTCGTCGTCGCCGGTGGAGGTGGTGGTGGGCCGGCCGTGGTCCCAGCCCGGGGGCGTGGGCGTGCGGGTGGGTTGCGGGCGGCTGCTGGTCGTGGTGACCGGTGCCGCCGTGGTGGTGGGTTGTTTCTGGCTGCTGCTGGTCGTCGGGGGTGCGACCGGTTCCGGTTCGGTGGTTTCCGCGGCCGTGGTGGTCGTGGTGACCTCCGTGGTGGTGGTCGGCGCGACGTAGTCGATGGGGGCGCGCGGGGGCTGCGGAACTGCGGCGAGGTCCTGGCTGCCGGCCGGCAGGGCGCTGAGGGCGCCGGCGCCGGTCGCGGTCAGCAGCGCGACGGCGGGCAGCAGGCGTGCCGTCAGCGGGGTCCGCCACCACCAGCGGCGCAACGGGTCGGGGTGCTCGGCGGGCAACTGGTCACTCCGTTCGTGTTGTGCCGGTTGTGTCCTGTCCCCGACCCGGCCGGCGAATCGTAGCGAATTCGTCATGAATTCGTGTCGGAACTTCCGCGCGTCCGGTGGGTTACCGATCGGTTGCCGGAGCGTACGCACACCGCAGGAGCCCGCTTGTGATCTCCATCGCAGCATTCGGAGAGCGTGGCTGGATCAACTGAAAACGCATGCGCGGACACGAAGGGTCGCCATGCGAGTGTCCGATGTGGACTGTCCGAAGCGGACCGCCGCCGGGATTCCCGGGCGGTCCGCGTCACCGGCTGTTTTCAACCGGGCTTAAGGAGCAGTTATGCCGGCCGGTCTCGTCCGGGGTGCGGCCGCCTGATCCGGGTCACGCCGGCATGCGCTGTTGCGCTTCCTGTGTCGCCGCAACGTCCTTGCGCAGCTCGTCCAGCGACAGCCCCACCGCGTCGGCCACGGCCGCGACGGTGAAGAACGCCGGCGTGGGGATGCGGCCCTTCTCGATCTTGCGGAGGGTCTCGGTGGAAATCCCGGACGCCGCGGCGATCTCGACCATGCTGCGCGCACCGCGGGCCTCCCGCAGCGCCTGGCCGAGCAGTTCGCCTCGTTGCCGTTCGTGCTCGTTCAGCGGCACACGCACCATGGCCGTGATACTAATATCGGTATAGTTATTGGGTCCAGTGGTGTGGGAGAGACGCACGTGATCGAACTGAAGACAACCGCCGAGATCGACGCACTGCGCGAAGCCGGCCGCATCGTGGCCCAAGCGCTGCAAGCCGTCCGCGAGCACGCCACCACCGGCATCACGCTGCGCGAACTCGACGAGCTCGCGCACACCACGATCACCGAAGCCGGCGCGCAACCGGTGTTCCTCGGCTACCGGCCCAACTGGGCGCCCACCCCGTTCCCCGGCACCATCTGCGCCTCGGTCAACGACGCGATCGTGCACGGCATCCCCAACGGGCAGCGACTCGCCGACGGCGACCTCGTCAGCATCGACTGCGGAGCCCGCCTGCAGGGCTGGGTCGGCGACGCGGCCATCACCTTCAGCGTCGGCACCGCCCGCCCCGAGGACACCCTGCTGACCGAGACCACCGCGCAGGCCCTCGCCGACGGCATCGCCGCAGCCCGGCCCGGAGCCCGCATCGGCGACATCTCCCGCTCCATCGGCGTCGTCGGGCGCAGCGCCGGCTACGGCATCCCCGACACCCTCGGCGGCCACGGCGTCGGCCGCGACATGCACGAAGCCCCGTTCGTGCCCAACGACGGCCCCGCCGGCCGCGGCACCCCGCTGCGCCCCGGACTGGTCCTGGCCATCGAGCCGATGTTCCTCGCCGGCGGCAGCGACGACATCCGCACCGCCGAGGACGGCTGGACCGTGCTCACTGGCGACGGCGGCCGCGCCGCCCACGTCGAGCACACCATCGCCATCACCGACGACGGCCCACTCGTGCTCACCCAGCTCTGATTCCCGAAGAACAACGCGAAACCGGGTGGTTCCGGAGCTTTTCCGGGCCGCCCGGGGCTCGTGGAACAACAGGCGCCGACACCGCATAGCGCGAAGAAGCCCGAGGCCGGGCTCCGGTGAAAACGGTGGCGCGCCGGGAATTACGACGAACGACCGATGCCGGGCACAATTCCTTCGTGGCGCGCGCAGCCTTCCCGATCCGGACTCGGACACCTTTTGCCCGGAATAGGCGAAAACGGTGATGATCAACGCCACATGCCGCCGCCGGAACAGATCCGGATACTGGACGGTGAGCCCCGCGCAAAACGCGCAAGTCCAGTACGAGGGATCATGAAAAAGCATTTCGCGTTCATCAGCATGCCCGCTGCCGGCCACATCAACCCGACCCTGCCCCTGGTGACCGAACTGCTGCGCCGCGGCCACCGGGTCAGCTACGCCACCGGCCCGAAGATGGTCCCGGCCGTGGAAGCCACCGGCGCCGACGTCGTCGAACTGCCCACCGACGTGCCGGAAGTACCGCCCCAGTCGCAAACAGGCCCGCCCCCGGTGGGGAGGTTGATGCAGTTCTTCATCGACGACATCAAGAACAGCTTCCCGCCGCTGCGCGAGCACTTCCGCGCCGACCCGCCGGACGCCGTCTGCGTCGACATCATGAGTCCCATCGGGCGCATGCTCGCCGACGACCTCGGCATCCCGCTGATCGCATTGGTGCCCAGCTTCGCCGCCAACGAGAAATTCTCCCTCCTCGACACCGTCGCCTCCGACGACGCCGAGTTCTCCGCCGAGGCCTTCGCCGAATTCGGCCAGCGGATCCAACAGATCGGCGCCGAGTTCGGTGTCCGTGCCGAA
>NZ_JBFAKG010000023.1:0-116233 GCF_040655595.1 Saccharopolyspora sp. NPDC050389 | reverse complement strand
TGAACAAGGACCCCGAGGCCCCGATCTTCGAGATCGCCGACTTCGGCGTCGTGGGCGACCTGTTCACCGTCGCACCCCAACTCACCGACGACATCACCAAGCGGTAAGAAACCACAGTGGAGCTTCTCTGCACCTGTCTGTGCAACAGTGCGGGACACCACGACATTTGCCGTGGGACAGCTGATTCCGCGTGCCGGGAGCCGGATCGGGGCCCGAAGTTCTTCCGATCCGGCGCCCTTTGCCGGCCGTGCCGCGAGGCCGTTTCCGCTTGGGACACGGCTCCCTGCCCTGCCACAGCTATGCGGGGAACGTCAACGCGCGCCGTCGATCCTTGTTCGGGGAGGTGCGTTTCTCGCCAGGTATCGATGAGGTATTGCTCTGAAGTTGGCCAGGAGCGTTCCGCCTCGCCCGGTGTCGGTCCTCGGGATGGGGCGTGCTGACCGCATCGGGCACCGGGAGAGCCTGAGATCGGCGGCGATCTCCTCAGCCAGCGACACCCGGGAGGGCTGGTAGGGATCGACTCCGGGTGAAGGTGCGCTTCGCGGGCGGCGACCACGGGGGAGTTGGCCCCCGCCGAGGTGCGCAGCGGCCCGGCGGGGGAGCGGTCGGCGAGGTCCCCGCACGGCGACGATCACCGACGGTGGAGAGCTCGGCGAGGAACACGGCCGCATCCACCGCGGCTGGAGCCCGGTGCGCGATCGGCTCGGGAGTGAGATCGGATCCCGAGCCGGTGCACGACGCTTCTCACCTCCGGCGGCATCGGCAAGCACGCTAGGAATCACCACACCGGCAACGAGGTCAACCGGCTGGCCGGGTGTGGTGGCCGCTTTCTCCCACTGGGAACGCCATCGTCCATTGTGGATCAATACAGGTTCCGGTGTGGGCCGACCTCGGCTGCGGCGCGATTCCGGCGCGTACCTGACAGCAGATATTCAAGCACTGCGTGCAGGTCGTTGTACGGATTTCTCGTGGTCACGATCGATCATGGCGCTTTCGGTCAGGCGGAGGATGAGGGCAAGAACCCCGGCGATGTCCAGCGCCGCGTCGACCACGCCACGGTCGAGGCAAATACCACGCGCCATCGATCCGCATCAGAGCACGAAGCTTGCGATCGCCCACGGCGGCCAGGGGATAGGCGTCGTACAGCGCCTGCGGAAGGACCGGAGGGTCCTGGGGCTGGCCGCACCGCGGCGGGCGCCGGCGGCGCAGGGCCTCTAGGGGCTCGCCTTGGACATGGCGGAGAAGAGGGCGGCGATCTCGGTTCGGGAGCTGAAGCCCAGTTTGGTCAGGATGTTCTGGACGTGGGCTTCCGCGGTTCGGCGGGAGATCACAAGTTCGGCGGCGATGTCCTTGTTCGTCCTGCCGGCGGCGACCAGATGCGCGATTTCGTGTTCCCGGGGTGTCAGTGGCAGATTCGCCGAAGGCTCGACGGCGGCGCTCGCAGGTGCCGGCTTCTCGCCCAGGGCATATGCGATGACGTCGTCCGAGGCAAGGTGGCGCCCGAACTGGGCGGCCTCCTCGAAGGCGCGCGGACCGAGGATGTCGCGGGCCTGCTGCAAATAGTGGTCGCGCCATTGCAGGAGCCGGTGGTGGCCGTAGAGATGCGGTCCGACGGGCCGGGACAGGACCTCACTGGCGGCGAGGAGCCGGGCGGCGCGCTCCTCTTCGTGGTCAGCCAGCGCCGCCCAGGCCAGGATCTCGACCGAGTGGGCCATGCCCATCCCGTCTTCGAGCGTGCGTTTCCGGCGCAGCGCGTCCTTGATCAGCGCCACCGCCTCCGGCACGCGCTCGTCGATCAGCGCAGCGAGCCCGAGAAACACCAGAGCCCAGGACTGCAGCCACTGCTCCCGATGGGCCGAGCACAGCAACCTGGCTTCCTGGAGCACCTCGACCGCGCGGTCCAGACGATCCCGGTAACACAGCGCCACCCCGAGGTCGACGAGCGCTTCGGCCAGATAGGGGTTGGGCTGCCCCAGTCCTCGTTCGCGCCGGACCGCCTCTTCGAGGTCAGTGATCGCGTCCTCACTCCGCCCCGAATAGAGCTTGGCCAGGCCTTGCTGCGAGAGCGCGTGGGCGAGGCCAGCCTGGTCCTGGAACCGGGCGGCCAGCCGTTGACACTGCTCGAACAGCGCCAGGCCAGCAGGGATGTCGCCGTCCATCGCGGTGAGGCAACCGTTCACCCAGAGTGCTGTGACCCGCTCGCGGGTAGGCCGGTCGTCCGCAGCGAGCAGCCGGTCCAGCCAGCGCCGGCCCTCGCCCGGCACACCGCAGCCGAGCCAGAACGCCCACAACGCGCTCGCCAGGCGCAGCCCCGCACCAGCTTCCGCACGCTCGGTCAGACAGAACTCCAGAGCCGCTCGCAGATTCGCCTGGTCCGTGCGGACGCGACGCAGCAGTGCCTGCTGGTCCGGGCCGAACCAGCCACCCTCCACCTCCACGGCCAGTGCGGCGACCTGGTCGCGATGCGCCCGGCGGATCACGTCTTCCTCGCCCGCCGCACGCAGGCGCTCCAGGCCGAACTGCCGAATCGTCTCCAGCATCCGGTAGCTGGACCCGTCGAAGACGACGACCGACTTGTCGATCAGCTCGACCAGGGCGGGACGCACCTGCTGCGGCGGCAGTACGTCGCCGCCGCAGACCGCCTCGACCGCGTCCAGATCAGCGCCGCCGCGGAACACCGAGAATCGGGCCCACAGCGTCTGAGCGTGCGGTGAGCAGAGCCGGTAGCTGTAATCCATCGTCGCGTGCAGAGTCTGATGGCGCGACGGCGCAGCCCTGCCCCCGAACACCTGCTCCGAAGGAGGGGCCTTCGCCCAATCGGCCAACGCTCCGAGCGGCAGCAGTCGCGTGCCGGCAGCGGCCAGCTCAATGGCCAGCGGCAAACCGTCCAGCCGCTCACACAGTGCGATCACACACTGCTCGTCAGCCGCGCTGAAGGTGAATCTCGGGTTCAGCGCCAACGCGCGTTCGAGGAACAGCTCTACCGCGTCGAACCGGCCGGCCTCGCCTGGCGCCACCTGCTGCCCCGGGCCTGGCAGCGACAAGGGCGGCACGGCAAACAGCGCCTCACCCTCGACCCGCAACGCTTCCCTACTGGTCGCCAGCACACGGAGGTTCGGGCAGCGGACCAGCAGTTCGATGATCAGTTTCGCGCAGCTATCGATCACATGCTCGCAGTTGTCGAGGATCAAAAGCATGTGCTGGGCGCCGATATAACCAGCCACGGTCGCGTTACAGGTCCCCGCCAAGCCAGGCTCCCCCAACGCCGACGCTACGGTCGACGCGAGAAGGTCCGGCTGGGTCATCTCGTCGAGGGCGACCAGCCACACTCCGTCCGGGAAAGCACCCCGCGCCGTACGACCCACCTGGAGGGCGAGCCGAGTCTTGCCGACCCCACCCGGCCCGGTCAACGTGACCAGCCGCGAGCCCGACCACAACCGCCTGACCTCGGCAGCCTCCGCACGCCGCCCGACCAGGCTCGTGAGCTCCGCCGGAAGGTTCCCGGCCGGGCGCGAGTCGCCGCGTACCATCCGAATCGCCTCGCCCGATCCCTTGTCAGGGTCAGCATACGTTCGAATCCTTCGCAGGCGAGTCGACCGGAACCCCGGTTCGGGTTCGTCGCGCGCGCAACCGTTCTCTGTGCGCTCGAACAGACCGATTCGGCGCCATCATGAGGGTGTTGCCACCGCGACCGGATCCTGACCGACGAGCAACGCAAGGCGTGGAACGGAATGATGTTGTGCGTGAGTCGCCTGTTGTCGCTGCGGCTGCGCCTCGATCTTTTGGCCAGGTATCGCGGGGTGACCGTGGCTCGGTATTTCGATGAGGGGTGTTCACTCCGGTCGTCCTTGAGCGCGCGATATTTCCCGTGTTCGGGGAAATCACACCAGAATGGTGGCAGGTGGCGTATTCGATTCGCGGGGGTTTCCCGAATCGACTGAGCGTTGCTCTCTCCGCAACCGCCGGTTCAAGCAGCATCGCCGAGACGCTGCACGCAGTGTCACCACACCAAGAGACAACGTCCTGAAACGGAGTTGGTCCTTCCATGCGCAAGAGCACTGCTTCGGTTGCGGCCGCCGCAACCTTCATCCCGCCGCAACCTTCATCCCGCCGCAACCTTCATCCCGGCGGTACTCACCGCCTTGATCCTGGCCCAACCGGCATCCGCCGCTGTCGGCCCCGATCGGCAGGCGGCTGCCCAAGCTGAGGCGGACCGCCCGACCCCGCCCAACGCACCGCACCTCCCCAACCGCCCGACCCTCCCCAACGCACCGCATCTCAACCAGGCACCGCCCACGCCAAGGTGGACCGCCCGACCCCGCCCAACGCACCGCACCTCCCCAACCGCCCGGGCACGCCGCCCTCCGGCGGCAACCCGGGCACGCCGCCCCCGGGAGGCAACCCGGGCACGGGCAGATGAACTCCGCCGCCGAGTGAGCCAGCGACGGGTCCGCCCGGGGTGAATCGGAAGGCGTCTCACCCCGATCGCGCGCGGGAGCAGGCAGAGCCGCGCCCGCTGGATCCCCCACGTCGCACCGCATAGGGGCATGTCCGGTGGTCGGCGCCTCCGGTGCGGAAGCGCCGACCACCGCGACCAATTCGCGCCTATGCCGCGAACGCCACCACAACCCCACCAGCCGTCCAGCCTTCCAGGTCGAAAGAAGTAATCCCATGAAGAAGTTCGTAGTCGGTGCTCTTCTCGGGTTCGGTGTGCTGGTGTCCACCGCAAACTTCCGCCTCGGCTGCTGGTTGGTATTACACGGGATACTGGTTCCCCGCCGAGACCCAGTGCGAAGCGAAGTACCAGGAGCTTGTCGGCGGTAATCCGGGAGGCGCGGACCTGCCGCACGAGTGCAGGCGCACCAGCGGCAGCGTTTACGCCGGCTATCCGCCCTCGGCGTCAGTCTGTTCCGCCAACGGATGCGGTTCGCCCGGTCAGCGCGGACAGTGCAGTCGCAACCTCGTCGAGATCGGCACGGATGTAGGTCGTCGTGGCCGAAGGCTCGTGCCCGCGGGTCGGTGTGTCCTGCATAAGCTCGCGCTACGGCGAAGCCGAAGTCGCGCTCGCCCCGGTTTCAGATCCTTCTTCAGCGCGTCCCAGTACTTCCGCGACACCAGGCGGAAGGAGTTGCGGATCAAGTGGATGATGCAGGTTTGCACGATGATTTGCGGCCACACGTTGGCCACGACCTCGGGCAGGCCTTTCAGTCCGTCGCAGACGAGGAAGAACGCGTCCTTGACACCACGATTCTTCAGTCCCATCAGGACACTCATCCAGAACTTCGCACCCGCACCGCCACCGGTGCCCATCGTCAGGCTCAGCACCACGAGACCACCGAAGGTGTCGCCGGTGCGAGTGTCCGGGGTCGGCGGCTGTTGGGGGCGGATGCGAGAAGGATCAGCGTTTTCGGGGTGGGGGAACAAAGGCGGTCACCGACGTGTGATCCAGGTGCACACGGAATGCTCAGAACCCTGCCGCTCGGATAGTGGGATTGTCACGCCGCGCGTGCCGTGAGGTGGTGTGCTCCGGGTTCTTCGGAGTCGGATTGTCAGGTTCTTGTGCCACTCGATCTTGAAGGAGAGGGTGGCATGGGACGGAGCGGGGTATCCGCCGGAGTTTCGTCGGAAGGTTCTGGACCTCATCGAGGCTGGTCGCAAGGTTGCCGATATCGCGCGCGACCTGGGTACTGGCGACCAGTCGATCTGCACTTGGCGTCGGCAGGAGCGGATCGACCGCTGTGCGTGAGATCGCCCGCGTCACGCCGTGCCACCAGGGGACGACCAGGCGAACGCATCGGCGGCCTGCCCGTCGCGGTCGCTGCCCAACCCCGTAGTCGTCCCATTCGACACCTCCATGATCGAGGTGTTACGACGACCAGTTGAATCCGCCGTGACGGTCGGGAAGCCCCGACGCATCGGAAGGTCTCATCGATTCCGTGGCAGTCCCGCGGATGCGGTTCTGGCCGCAGCCAACAGCTTTGGGATCGGTCTGCGGGGCGCCGCTTCTCGCGGTCATCAGGTGCTTTCGGCGATCGCGGAAGATCCGCGTCTTATGTCAACACCGTTGACGCGGATGTCGGAGCCAGGTGTCATGTCGGACACCACGCAACACGCCCGTTGCCATCCCCACACCTGCCAGGAGTCGCGTGATGTCCTTGTTCTCGCCCAGACATCCTGACGGCCCAACCGCTCCGGAATCGGCCGCCCCGAAATCGATCGCCCTGCCCAAGATCCTCGGCGTCGCCGATGGCGTCGCCATCACCCTGTCGAACGTCAGCCCGGTCGTGTCGATCGGCGTCGGCCTCGGCACCATCGGCGCGGCCATCGGCGTCGCCGGGCTGCCGGCCGCCTTCCTGCTCGCGTTCCTGCCGATCGCCGGTATCGCGTTCGCCTTCGCCAAACTCAACGAGTACGACCGCAACTGCGGTACCGCGTACGTGTGGGTCGGCAAGGTGCTCGGTCCCTGGTGGGGATACCTCATCGGCTGGGTGCTGCTGGCCTCCAACATCATCTTCCTCGCCTACGCGGCTCCGCTCGCCGGGGACTACGGCCTGCAGACCCTGGTCGCCTTCGGAGTCGACGGCGTCGCGGCCCTGCACCCCGGCCCGTACCAGCTCGTGGCGACCGTCGCGGGTGTGGCGTTGCTGGCCGGTCTGGCGTGGCTTGCGGTGTGCGGCGTCGACATCTGCGCGAAGTACCAGAAGGTGCTCGTCGTCATCGAGGTCGGCACCGTGGCCTTCTTCTGCGGTTGGGCGCTGCTGGACGGGGCGGAGGCGGAGTTCAGCTGGTCCTGGTTCTCCCCGGCCGTCTTCCCTTCACCATCGGTGCTGGCGACGGGCTTGGTGCTGTCGGTCTACATGTACTGGGGTTGGGAGGCCGCCTTCGCGGTCACCGAGGAGACCGCGGGCCGGCGCACCTCGTCCAGAGCCGGCTTCACCACGCTGCTGATCGCGCTCGCGCTGTTCCTGTTCGCCTCCGTCTCGTTCCAGAAGGCGACCACGCCGGAAGAGCTCGTGGAGCACGGGGCCTCCGCGCTGCCCTACCTCGGCGGCAAGCTCGCGGGGCCGGTGGGCGCGGCCGTGGCGACCGGGGTGCTGTTCCTGTGCATCGTGTCCTGCATCCAGTCCGTCCTCATCGGGGTGGCGCGCGGGGCGCTGGCGATGGGACGGGATGGTGTGCTGGGACCTGTCTGGGCGAAGCTGCACCCCAGGCGGGCGACGCCGGCTCACGGGACCGCCGTCATCACGCTGATCTCGGGCGTACTCGCCTTCGTCTCGCTGGGACTCGGGACGGTCAACACGATCATCGTCGGATCGGTGACCGCGGTGGGCATCCTCGTCTCGTTCTACTACGCGCTCACCGGAATCGCGTCTGCCGTGCTCTTCTTCCGCCGGGCCCTCGGCAACCTGCGCATGCTCGTCACCGCGGTCATCGTTCCGCTGTTGTCGGGCCTCGTGCTCGCCGTGCTCGGCGGCTACCTCGCGTACTTGAACTGGACCAGCACCGACAGCTTCGCCTTCGACGCCGCCAACGGGCGGTTCCTGACCCTGCTGCCCATTGCGATTCTCGTGCTGGGAATCCCGATGGGCATGTGGAAGAAGTACGTGCGCAAGTCGCCGTACTTCATCCCCGGCGCGGAACGCGTCGATTCACCGCAGCACTGACAACTCCAACGCGGAAGGAAATTCCCACGATGACAACGGCGACCGACCGCCACGCAGACCTCGTCCTGACTGGAGCCCGGGTCCGACTCGGCTCCGGCCGTTGGGCCAGCGCCGTGGCGGTCCGAGACGGGCTCATCGCCGCGATCGGCGAGGAATCCGACGTGCTCGACCTGGCCGGCCGCCGCACCCGGGTCGTCTCAGCCAGGGGCGGGTTGGTCGTCCCGGGCTTCCAGGACAGCCATGTCCACGCCCCGTTCGCCGGACGCGACCGTCGGCGGCTGTGGTTGCACGACCTGGCCGGGTGCCACGCCTACCTCGACGCGATCGCCGAGTACGCCTGGGCGCATCCCGCGGAACCGTGGATCGTCGGTGGCGGCTGGTCGATGGAGCACTTCCCCGGCGGCACACCGCGGAAGGAGGACCTGGACGCGATCGTGCCGGACCGGCCGGTCTTCCTGTTCAACCGGGACGTCCACGGGGCGTGGGTGAACTCCCGCGCCCTGCAGGTCGCCGGGATCGACCGGGACACCGCCGACCCCGCCGACGGCCGGATCGAGCGGGATCCCGCTACCGGCGAGCCCACCGGCACCCTGCACGAGGGAGCCGCCTACCGCGTGAACGACGAACTCATACCTGCGCCCACCCGGGCCGAGTGGGAGGCGGCCATCCTGGACGCCCAGGCGTACCTGCACTCGCTGGGGATCACCGGCTGGCAGGACGCCTGGGTCAGTCCCGAGACCCAGGAGGCGTACCAGGTGCTGGCCGCTGACGGGCGGTTGACCGCCCGTGTGGTCGGGGCGCTGTGGTGGGACCGGCACCGCGGCCTGGAGCAGATCCCGGAGTTGTTGACACGCCGTGAGCTCGGGTCGAAGGCCGGCGTTTCCCCGCGCGGCGGACCGGGTTCGGGCTTCCACCCGCGCACCGTCAAGATCATGACCGACGGGGTGCTGGAGAACCGCACCGGCGCCCTGCTGGAGCCCTACTGCGACGGCTGCGGCGGTCACACCGACAACCGCGGGATCAGCTTCATCGACCCCGAGTTGCTCGCCGCAGCCATCACCGAACTGGACGCGGCGGGCTTCCAGGTCCACATGCATGCCATCGGGGACCACGCAGTGCGCATCGCGCTGGATGCCGTCGAAGCGGCTCGCACGGCCAACGGCCCGTCCGACTGCAGGCACCACATCGCCCACATCCAAGTGGTGCAGCCGCAGGACGTCAGGCGTTTCGCGGAGCTGGACGTCGTCGCCAACTGCCAGACGTACTGGGCCCAGAGCGAACCGCAGATGGACGAGCTGACCGTCCCGGTGCTGGGGCCAGAGCGCGCGGCGATGCAGTACCCGTTCGCGGACCTGCTGGCATCGGGGGCACGGCTGGCGATGGGCAGCGACTGGGCGGTGACGACGGCGAACCCCCTGGAGCAGATGGAGGTCGCGGTCACCCGGATCGACCCGGAGAACCGCGGCAACGCCCCGTTCCTGCCCAGCCAGCGGCTCACCCTCGACGATGCCCTCGACGCCTTCACGGCCGGGTCCGCCTTCGTCAACCACGATGCCCACGGCGGCGCGGTCGAGGTCGGCCGCCGCGCCGACCTCGCCCTGCTCGACACGGACATCTGCGCCCCGGGCTTCGTCACCGAGGACAAGGCACCCCTGGCAGACGCCCGGGTGCTGCTGACCGTGGCGGGAGGCGCGGTGGTCCACGACATCCTGAGCTGACGGCGGGTTCGCCACGCGGCTCGGCTATCCGTAGTCGGGCCGCGTTCCTCGTCTGCTGGTTTCGAAGACCGATTCAGCGAGCCGTCCGTCGGAAAGGCCTGCGGCTCGCTCCACGACCTCGCGATGACCACTGTGGACTTCGTGCGCAGCTCGCCGACTACGCCGAGGCCGCACAGCGGGTGACGCTGTGCGGCCTCGGTTCGCGGGTCCTCAGCTGTCGAAGCCGAGGCCGAGCCGGTCGAGGGTCTGGAGCCAGAGGTTGCGGCGACCGGCGTTGCGGTCGGCGCGCGCCATGGACCACTTGGTCAGCGAGACCCCGGCCGAGCGGATCGGTTCCGGCGGCCAGGGCATCGGCTTGCGGCGGACCATCTCCAACGCGGTGCGCTCGGTCTGCTCGCCGGCGAGGAGGTCCAGCATCACCTGCGCGCCGAAGCGGCTGGCGCCGACACCGAGCCCGGTGTAGCCGGCCGCGTAGGCGACCTTGCCGTGGTAGGCGGTGTCGAAGAAGACCGAGAAGCGGGCGCAGGTGTCGATCGCGCCACCCCATGCGTGGGTGAAGCGAAGTCCTTCCAGCTGCGGGAAGGTCTGGAAGAAGTGCTCGGCCAGGATGCGGAACACCTCGGGGCGCTGGTCGTGCTCGGCGCGTACCCGGCCGCGGTAGTGGTAGACGGCTTCGTAGCCGCCCCACAGGATCCGGTTGTCCGCCGAGAGCCGCACGTAGTGGAACTGGTTGCCGCTGTCGGAAAAGCCCTGCCGGTTGCGCCAGCCGAGCGAGGCGAGCCGGTCGTCGGCCAGGGGCTCGGTCATCAGGGCGTAGTCGTACACCGGGATGGTGTAGGGGCGGTGGCGGCGCAGCGGGGAGGGGAAAGCGTTGGTGGCAAGCGCGACCCGGCGCGCCCGCACGCTGCCGTAGGGAGTGCGGACGACGACTTGGGCACCGTCCTCGGCGATGTCGGTGGCAGAGGTGTGCTCGAAGAGGCGCACGCCGGTGTCCAGGCACGCCTGTTTGAGTCCCCAGGCGAGGCGGGCCGGGTTGGCCATCGCGACGCCGTCCCGGTCCCAGACCGCGCCCAGGAAGGTCGGCGAGTTGATCTCGGCGCGCACCGCCTCGGCGTCCAGGACGATCAGTTCGCTGCCATAACGCGCGGCGATTTCGGGGAGCTCGTGCAGTTCGTCGACCTGGTGAGGCTCGGTCGCGACGACGAGCTCGCCGGTGCGTTCCCAGTCGCAGTCGATGTCGTAGCGCCGGACGGTGTCCTCGATGGACTGCAGATTCTCCCGCCCGAGTCGTTCCAGCCGGGCGAGCTCGCCGGGCCAGCGTCGCAAACCGTTGCCCAGGCCGTGGGTGAGGCTGGCCGCGCAGAAGCCGCCGTTGCGCCCGGAGGCGGCCCAGCCGGACTCCCGGCCCTCGATCAGGACGACGTCCAGCGAGGGGTCGCGCTCCTTGGCGAGCAACGCGGTCCACAGGCCGCTGTACCCGCCACCCACCACCAGCAGGTCGCAGCAGGTGCCGGAGACCAGCGCAGAGGTGGCCTGCGGCCTTCCGGGGTCGTCCAGCCAGAAGGGGGCGGGCTTGGCGTCCTGGAGGGATCGCACGGGATCCATGGGGTAGCACTCCTTCTGCGCTCGGTGGATCTCCATGACACAGCCGGGCAGAAATAACGTCAATGGTGTTGTCATAAGCTTGGACGCCGGTGGTGAGCTGGTGCGTGATTCCTGCCGGCAGGCGAGGTCACGCGCGGCCGGAGGCGCCGCCGCGGAACGTGATGACAGCCGGGAGTGCTGATGGATCCACCGAGTCAACGCCGTTGACGTAATTTTGCGGGACGCCGATACTGGAGCACCGCATGAGCCGGGCACCGGAGGTCCTGATGGCGAGCAGGCAGCGAGTTGCACATGAACGGCAACGACGGCGCCGCACGCGCAGCGGCGTGCTGCTCTCCACCGACACGATCATCGACTGCGCTCTGCGGCTCAGCCACGAGCACGGCCCCGACGCCCTCAGCGTCCGCCGCCTGGGTGCCGCGCTCGGTTGCGACCCCAGCGCGATCTACCGCTACTTCCACAACACCGACGACCTTCTGCTCGCCATCGCGGACCGGCTCGTCGGCCGAGCCATTGAAGGCTTCCAGCCCGGCGATGACTGGATGGCCGGACTGCGTGAGATGGCGCATCGGATTCGCGACAACTACCAGGCCCAGCCCCGGGTGGCCGTTCTCGTCGCATCCCGCGTCACCCGCCGCGAGAACGAGTTCCGCGCGGTCGAAACCGGTGTCTCCCTGCTCCTGCAGGCGGGATTCGATGCCCGCACCGCGGTGCAGCACTACCACGCCTTCATCGACACGGTCCTCGGCCACGCGGCTCTGGACGTGACCGCGCTGACCCTGCCGAAGGACAAGTACGAAGCGGACGCGCAAGCCTGGACGAACGCCTACCAAGCCCTGCCCGCGGAAACCCATCCCGCGATCGCCGCGGTACGACACGAACTGCCCAGGATGGCGGGCAGCTCGTTCGACAACGCGGTCGACCTGATGATCTCGGCCATAGCCGCGCAAGCCCCGGCCGCCAAGGCCCGATCGAGGGGAAACGTACGCGCGGCAGACCGTGCCAGCAGGAAGTCCAAATAGGATTTTTCAAGACTGTCGGGCGATATCGCCGGACCGCACGGGAGGTCCCGGCACTCCGGTCAGGGCTTTGGATTCCCTGGCACGAGGACTTCGCGCGGCTCCCGCTGGTCGGACGGCCTGAATCCGGCAGCCCTCACCTGTTTCTCGTGGCCAAGGGACCGAATCGGGGCCAGCCGTTGACCGCGGCCGGGCTGCGCACTATCTTCCGCTATCGCCGTGGGCTCATCGGCATCGTCGGAGGACATCCCGACGCGCTGCGACACGCCTTCGGGACCGCCCTTGCCGAAGCGGGCGTTGATCTCGCGGTGATGCAGGCCGTGCTCGGCCACGCTCATGTCGACACCACCGCCCGTCACATCCATTTGGCTCCGGCGCACGTGAAAGCAGAATTCGATGCCGCTCGCGATCGCCTCCGCTCCCAGCGATGATCTGCACGCCGCCTACCTGGACTACCTGCAGCTGACTGGACGCGGAAACGCCGCCTACGCAAGGGCGGCTCGAATGTTCTTCCAGTGCTGGCCGGACCCGCGACAATGGGCGGGGCAGCCGTTGAAGACCCGCTTGTCGATCTCGATCGGTTCATGACTGCGGCCGCTGCCTTGGGGTTCACCGAGCGAGTTCGGTTCGCCACTGGCTTCCAGGTGCCCATCCGATTGCTCATCCAAACTGGACGGTGTCGGGATCAGCTCACGTTGGCCGATCTGGCCGAGTTCACCGTGGCCTGCCGATGGGCGGGTATCTGCGGGCTGAACTCCGTGTGGTGCAACAACAACGAGACCCCACGCAGGGTGTACCGGACAGGGAAGAGCCGGGCGATCAGATCCGCCACCCTCGCCAGCGCCCACCGCTGATCCTCCACGTAGCTATGCTGGGCCGGGCCTTCCTGCAGCGCGGCTGCCAACTGGTCCAGCTGCTGTGGTGAGAGCCGACATCCGGTGCCTGAGAGTCCCTTGGATGCCAGCCCCGCTTCGCTGTCTGAGCGCGACCGCCTCCGCCGCACGTACACGGCGTTGTGCGACAAGCGTAGTCGCTTGGCGATCTCCGGCACCGGCACGTCCTGGGCGAACAACTCCGCCGCCTGCAACCGAACCGCCTCACGCCGGGCACGACCCTCAGTCGTCAGACCACCACCATCGGGATAGCGCACCCGAACCACATACAGCTGAGCTGGGGTCTGTAACGGGAACGGTGTTCTGGTGCAGCCAGGCAAACGTGCGCTCGACGACCCATCTGATCGTGCCGAGGCCGGAGCCGTGATCGGTGTTCTTGCGAGCGTTGCGCGGGACGATCCCTCGATCACGCAATGCTTTCCGGTGGTAGTCGTAGTCGTATCCACGATCGCCGCAGAGCCAGCGCGGCCGCTGCCATGGCCGGCCGCGTTTGCCCCGGATCGTGGGCAGGGCTTCGACAAGCGGGATCAGCTGGGTTCCCAGTCGCCGCTGGAGGATCTGCGGCGGCTGGTGGTCGCTGCGGTCGAGGCTGGGCAGAGCCAGGCCGAGGTCATGGAGATCTTCGGCGTGGGTTTGTGGTCGGTGTCGCATTGGTTGAATGCGTTCCACCGCAACGGGAATCGGGGACTGGGCGCGCAGAAACGTGGTCGTCGTCCGGGGGAGCAGAAAGCGCTGGATGCCCGGCAGCAGGACCGGGTGAAGCGAGCGGCGCTGGGGAAGTATCCGGACCAGTTGGCATTGCCGGGGCTGGTGTGGACTCGTGGCCAGGTCGGGAGCTGGTGAAACGCTGGTTCGGGATTAGCCTGTCACGGGCCGGGCCGGGCCGGGCCGGGCCGGGCCGGGCTGCCGCTGTCGGTGGCCGTCGCCGCCGCAGAAACCGGTCCGGGTAAGCGTATGAGAAGAACCCCGAGGCCGTGGAGAAGTGGCTTACCGAGCGGTATCCGGCGATCGCCGCGCGGGCGAAGCAGGAGAAGGCGATCGTGCTGTGGCTGGACCAGACCGGGCTGCGTTCGGACGCGACGGTCGCCGCGACTTGGGCGCCGATCGGGCAGATGATCGAGGCTGAACGTGTACTGCTTGTTGTGCGGGCCTTGCTCGAGCAGCGTTGCTACCTCGGGGAACCGTTCCGCGTTGGTTTTCGGGATCGGATGTGAGTCGCCCCGGGGTGTCCGGAGACTTTGATCCTGATGTGCCGAGCAGCAAGTGGGGCTGGGGCAGCCACTTCGTGATCAACCTGGGCAACGCATTCGGCACGCTCTACCTGCTGTTCTTCCTCGGCGACGCCGTGCACCACCCAGATCCGGAGACGGGTCTGCTGGTCCTGATGGGCCTCTACGGTGCCGCGCTCGTCGTCGGCGGGGTCGTCGCGGGAGCGCTGTCGGACCGCACCGGGCGGCGCGAGCCCTACATCCTGACCTCGTGCGCGCTGATGGCGTTGGCCGCGCTGCTGCTGGCCGCGTGGCCGACGTGGACCTCGGCGTGGTGAACATCGCGAACGCGCTGCCCCAGGTCGTCGCCCCGGCGCTCGCTACGCCGGTCCTGGCCCACCTCGGCGGCTATGCCGGGCTGTTCACCGCGTCGGCGGTGGCCACCCTTCTTGCGGGCGTGCTCGTCACCCTGGCGTCGCCTGACTCGTCCTAATCGTGTAGTTGGGTTAGTTAATGATCTTCCAGTCGTGTGCTGATGCTCTGTTGGTCCGGATGCCTGCCCAGGGCGGACCGGGTCGGCGTTCGTGCAGGAACAGCCCTGCCGCGAGCCGGCGGTCTCAGTCTGCGAGTTCGACTTGGAGCTCGACCTCGACCGGGGCGTCCAGCGGCAGGACTGCGACGCCGACGGCGCTGCGGGCGTGAATGCCCTTGTCGCCGAGGACTTTGCCGAGCAGTTCGCTGGCACCGTTGATGACGCCGGGCTGGCCGGTGAAGTCCGGTGCGGAGGCGACGAATCCGACGACCTTGACGATGCGCTTGATGCGGTCCAGGTCGCCTGCGACCGATTTCACGGCCGCCAGGGCGTTCAACGCGCAGGTGCGGGCAAGGTCCTTGGCCTGCTCAGGGGAGATTTCGGTACCGACCTTGCCGGTGAGCGGTAGCTTGCCGTCGATCAGGGGGAGCTGCCCCGAGGTGTGGACGTATGGGCCGGACAGGACAGCCGGGGCGTACGCGGCGAGTGGTGCGGTGACCGCGGGCAAGGCCAGCCCCATCGCCTCGATCTTCTTCTCAATGATGCTCATGTCTGCGCCTTTCTCGAAGGTCTTGCTTGTTCCCGGTGGCAGCAGGCGGTGATCCCTGCTGGGTCCTTCGTTGCGAGTCTGCCGGAGCGGGTTGGTCACCGTGGTCAGCGGAATTGCGGGTGCCACACGTCATGCGTGTGGCCTTGGTCGTCGACCACGGCGATGTCGGGCCACCGGTCGAAGGCTGAGCAGGGGTGGGAGATCCCGAGGTCCACCTCGTCGCCTACTTGCAGACCGCGTGCCTCTGTGAGGACTAGGTGGTGGTCGTAGATGTGGGCAGCGGTTGCCTTGGCGGCCGGTCGTGGCGCCCCCTGTGCGTCGTGCGCGCTGACGAGCACTGGCAGGCCCGCGTCGTAGGGCAGTTCACGTTTCCCAGCGCCGACGATGGCACGTCCTGGTTCCGGCGTGGAGAGCACGACCGCTCGGACCGTCAGTGCCGCACTCAGCCCTGGCAGGGGTGAGACGTGCTCGTACGTGCCGTGGTCGTGGGTGACGTAGCAGCCCGACCGCAGAACGGGCACCATCGGCAGAGCACCTGGACGTTCCGTCAGGTCTGTAAGGACGTGGACGACCCGGTCGGGGAAGGCCGAGCCGCCCATGCTGAAGACGGGCTGCGCGGTCTCGAACAGTGGCGTGAGGCTGCGGAAGACCGCGATCGCCTTCCGACAGTGCTCGTCGACGTCCGCGAGTGTGGCGGAGTCCCGGAGATTGGGCCGGGCACCCTCGTAGCCCGCGACACCGGCAAGGAGAAGCCCGGGGGACGCCTGGGCGGCCTTGGCCAGTTCATAGGCCGCGGCGGGCTCTCGTACCCCCGTCCGGCCTCCGTCCGCGCCGATGTCGATGAGGACGCGCAGGGGGTTGGGCGCGCCTTCCATGGCCGACCGGGCGAGGTCGACCCCGTTCATGGAGTCGACGAAGCAGTAGAGCTCAAGCCCCGGTGTCTCGTCGAGCCGTCGCCGCACGAGGGAGAGGTCGGGGCGGTGGATCACCTGGTTTGCGATGATCACACGTCGTACTCCCCAGCCCAGGGCTGTGCCGGCCTGCCTCACGGTGGCCACCGTGAGGCCCCACGCCCCAGCGGCCATCTGCCGCTTGACGATGGGGTGCGTCATGGTGGTCTTGACGTGCGGGGACAGCTCAACGCCCCGATCGCGGCACCAGGCCGCCATGAGCTGGACGTTGTGTTCCAGCGCGCGCAAGTTGAGCCGGAGCTCCGGCATCTGCCGAGTTCGACGTCCGCCTGGTGGCGTGTCGCAATCCATTGGTCCTCCTGGGGCTGGCACCAAGGCGGCCCACAACCGAAGAGTGACGTGTATGTGCGACGCATCGTAAAGTATTTAAGACGAAGCTTGCAAGCACTATGATGGATGGAGCGTTGTATTTACTAGACGAGGAGTCTGTGTCGGCCGTGGATCACGCGCCCGCTTCACCTAAGCCTTCAGACAACGACGGGATCGGTCAGCACCTCCGGCGCGAGCGCTTGGAGCGGGGCTTCACGATGGAGAAGCTGGCGGCGAAGACAGGTTTGTCCCGCAGCTACCTCAGCAATGTCGAGCGGGACGTGAACAGCCCGACGATCAACACGTTGCGCACGATCGTCGATGCCCTCGGCACGACGCTCAGCCAGCTGTTCCATGCGGTCGACCGCGAGCGCCGTGTACTCACACGCCCCGATCAACGCGTTGAACTCACCCGGGCGGGAGTGGAGGGGGTTACGTACACCCTCCTCAACCCCAAACACGGCGGCAAGCTCGAAATGATGATGCTGGAGGTGGCCCCGGGAGCGTCCTCCGGCGACAACCCGCATACCCACAGTGGAGAAGAAGTCGGTCTCCTCTTGAGCGGGGAGCTGGATTACTGGGTCGCCGGCGTGCACTACCGGCTGCAGCCCGGCGACTGCGTAAGTTTCGATTCGGCTGTGCCGCACCGGTACAGCAACCCGGGCGATGTCCCAGCAGTCTGCGTCTGGTCGGAGACCCCACCGGGCTTTTGAGAAGCGCAGAATCCGACGCACGCCACGCGCGGCGGCGGCTCCGGGAAGGCGGTATTTCCGCCGGTTGACTGAACCAAGACGCCCCAAGAACACGACTTGGAGCGACGAGTACTTACTCTGGGCGCCGTATCATCCCCAACAACGATCAGCGATTGCAGCCGTTGCGCGGACGGTCCCGAACCTGTTGACGACTGGGGAGTTGTCAGCGTTCAGGTGGCGTGGTGGGTGTTTGGCGGGCTTCGCGGACCAGTTCGGCCAGATGATGTGTGTGCCGCTGCGCTCCTTGTTTGATCTGGGTGTGGCAGCTGAAGCCGTCGGCGAGCACGCGTACGGTGTCCTCAGCTGTGCGAACGGCGGGCAGAAGTACGCGTTCTCCTGCGGCGACGGAGACGTCGTAGTGGTCCTTTTCGAAGCCGAAGTTCCCGGCAAGGCCGCAGCAGCCGGAGTTGAGTTTGGTGTCGTCCACGCCCATGCGGGTCAGCAACCAGGAATCGGCTTGGTCTCCCATGACCGCGTGCTGGTGGCAGTGCGTCTGGCGCAGCGTCTTGATGGGGAGTCTTGGGGGTTGCCAGTCGGGTGCGAGTTCGCGGATCGTTTCGGCGAAGGTCTTCGTCAGGTGGGCGAGCCGCTTCGCGATGGGGTGGCCGGCAAGCAGGTCGGGTAGGTCTGTGCGCAGTGTGGCCGTACAGCTGGGTTCGATGCCCACAACAGCGGATACTTCGTCGAGTTGGGGCGTGATCGCCTTCAGGGTGCGGCGTTGAATTCGGCGTGCCACGTCTAGTTGTCCTGTGGTGATCCAGGTGAGTCCACAGCATTGGGTTCCTGGGGGCACGATTACCTGGAAGCCGATCTCTTCCAGGACCTCTGTGGCCGCGCGCAACGGGCCGGGATTGAGGGCGTTGCCGAACGAGTCGACCCACAGCAGGACAGTGCCCCTGCTGCCTGCGCCCGGTGTCGCCGGGCGCGTGCGGAACCAGGTCGAGAAGGACTCCAGGGCGAACGGGGGGATGGAGCGTTCGGGGGCGATGCCACCGAACAGCTTGAGCACACCCGCGGCCGGCGAGCTGGTCACAGCATTGACCAGCCGTGGTGCCGTGCGTGCCAGCCGTGCCCACAGCGGCAACCACCCCATCGAGTAGTGCGACGCGGGGCGGAGCCTTCGACGGTAGTGGTGGTGGAGGAACTCGGATTTGTAGGTGGCCATGTCCACTTGGGTGGGACAGTCGTGGCTGCATCCCTTGCAGGACAGGCACAGATCGAGTGCGTCGCGTACCTCGGTCGACTTCCAGCCATCTTCGATGACGCCGCCGTTGAGCATCTCGTTGAGCACGCGGGCGCGGCCTCGGGTGGAGTCCTTTTCGTCGCGGGTGACCTGGTAGCTCGGGCACATGACACCCGCAGAGTGTTGCGTCCGGCATTTGCCGACACCCACACATCGGCGCAAGGCGGCGGCCATGTCACCATCGTCGTGTTCATAGGAGAACATCGGCGTGACGTCCAGACTTCGGCGTGGCTGTACGCGAAGGTCGGCGTCGATGGGGCGAGGGCGCACCACGACGCCGGGGTTCAATCGATCCTCGGGGTCGAAGATGGCTTTGAACTCGCTGAACGCTTTCATGATCGCGGGGCTGTACATCAGGGGAAGGAACTCGGCGCGGGCCCGGCCGTCCCCGTGTTCTCCCGAGAACGAGCCCCCGTGACGGATGACGAGTTCGCAGGCTTGCTGCATGAACTGCCGGAACTGCTGTGATCCATCCTCGGCGGCGAGTGGGAAGTCGATGCGCACGTGCAGGCACCCGTCGCCGAAATGCCCGTAGATGACACCGCGTCGACGGTGGCGGTGCATCAGGTCTTCGAACTCCCGCAGATAGGCAGCCAGGTTTTCGGGAGGGACCGCTGCGTCTTCCCACCCGGGCCATGCCTCGCTGCCATCCGGCAGACGGGTGGCGAGTCCGGCGCCGTCCTCCCTGATGCGCCACAACTGCCGTTGTGCTGATGGCTTGGCCACGACGGCCGAGCTCGTGGAATAATCGCTGAGCTGTGCTACCAGGGCTCGGGCAGCGGTTTCGGCAGCAGCAGAGGTCTCACCTCCGATTTCGATGTAGAGCCAGCTCTTCCCCGGCGGCAGTTGTTCGATGGCGTCCAGATGTTGCGTGCTCTTCTGCTGCGCGGAGTCGACCAGCGCACTGTCCATGCCCTCGACCGCGAGCGGGCGCGCTCTCAGGATGTCGGGCACGGCCTCAGCCGCGGCAACGGCGCTGGGGAATCCCATCACGGCGAGGCAGCGCTGAGGCGGGGTTCGGACGAGCCGAACAGTGGCCGACACAACGATCGCGCAGGTTCCTTCGGTACCCACCAGTGCTTTGGCAAGGTCGAAGCGGTTCTCCGGGAGAAGGTGGTGCAGCGGGTAACCGGAGACTTGCCTGGGGAACCGGGCGAGCTCCAGGCGGATCTCGGCGCGATGCCGGTCCACCAGAGTGCGAAGCTGTGCGAAGACCCGGCCGCGCTCGCCACCGGAAGCGATGGTGTCGTCGATCTCGGCTGAGGTGTGCTGGCCAACGGTCATCTGCGTGCCGTCGGCCAGCACAACATCCAACTCGATGACGTTGTCGCTGGTGCGGCCCCAGGCAACTGAGTGCGAGCCGCACGCATCGTTGCCGATCATGCCGCCGAGCGTGCAACGGCTGTGAGTCGAAGGGTCGGGGCCGAAGGTCAGGCCGTGTGGGGCGGCTGCCGCTCGCAGGTCGTCCAGCACGACGCCCGGTTCCACCCGGGCCCAGCCATCCTCGTGGTTGATCTCGAGGATCCGGTTCAGGTGTTTGGACAGATCGAGAACGACGCCCTCGGTGATGGCATTGCCGGCGACGCTGGTGCCGCCGCCCCGGGCCACCAGCGGTACTCCGTGGCGGTAGCACACTCGAACCGTGCGAACGACTTCGTCGACCGTGCGGGGCGTGACGACCCCGGCCGGGACCACCCGGTAGTTGGATGCGTCGCCGGAGTACTGGGCGCGGCGTCCTGGGCTGAAATCGATGATGTCAGTGGCTGCCGGGCCGAGTTCCCGTCGTAGGTCGTGCTCGCATTGTTGGATGGTGTGGCTTTGGCTACCGCTGGTCAACATTTACTCGCCCCTGATTGCCGGTACTGCGTCGTCGACACTCTGGTCCGTCGTGTTCATGCGCTCTCCGGCACGGCGCTTCACCATCCGGACAACGGGGTAAATTCCGGCGCAGATCGCGAAAGCGACCACGCTCAGCGCAACCTGGCTTCGGGTGTCCTCGTCGAGGGCCATCCCTGCGAGGATGGCCACGATGCCGGCTGCGGTCACGATCGGCAGAATGGGGTGTGCCCACATTTTGACCGGCAGTCCGCCTGGGTGCTCGCGTGCGAGTACCGGACGGAGTTTCAACTGAGACAGGCAGATCAGCAGGTAAATGATGAGAACGACCGCGCCGGAGGAGTTCAGCAGGAAGGAGAAGATGCCGTCCGGGGACAGGTACGCTGCCCCGACGCACACGTACCCGCCGAGAGTCGAGGCGAGAATGGCCCACATCGGGACGCCGCGGTCGTTGCGTTTGAGCATGCGTTGGGGCGCCTCGTTGCGTCGGGCCAGGACGAAGAGCATGCGGGAGGCGGTGAACAGGCCGGAGTTCAGGCACGACAACACGGCGAACAGGACGACGATGTTCATGATGTCGCCCCCGTAGGGGATCCCCATGATGTCCAATGCGGACACATAGGGCGATTGACCAGCTTTCGCGGTGGTCCATGGCACGATCGCGGCGACGAGGAGCATGGATCCGACGTAGAACACCGAGATGCGCATGAGGACGGTGTTGGTCGCCTTGGTGATGGACCGCTGGGGCGTCTTCGACTCCGCGGCTGCGACGGTCACGATCTCCGCGCCGACCATGGACAGCACCACTGCGGCGACGGCGGTGAAGACCACGCCTCCGCCGTGTGGGAGCAGACCGCCGTCGGCGTAGAGGTGCGAGATGTCCGCGCCCTTGCCCGGGAACAGGCCTGCGACGTAGGCCAGGCCGAGCCCGATGAAGAGGATGATCGCGAGGACCTTGATCCCGGCGAACCAGTACTCGAACTCGCCGTAGGAGCGGGTTGATCGCAGGTTGGTCGCGGTCATCAGCAGGATGAGCGCGAGTGCGAGAACCCACTTGGGCAAGTCCACCCACCGCTGGAGCAGTTCCGCACCGGCCACGGCTTCGAAACCGACGATGACGACCCAGAAGTACCAGTACAGCCACGCCATGGTGAAACCCGCCCAGCCACCCAAGGCGCTGCGCGCGTATTCGGTGAAGGAACCGACCGAAGGGCGTGCCGCGGCCATTTCTCCCAGCATGCGCATCACGAACAGGATGAGCACGCCGGTGACCGCGTAGGTGAGAAAGGACCCCGGTCCGACTTGGGCGAGCACTGCGCCGGAACCCATGAACAGCCCTGCGCCGATGATTCCGCCCATGGCGATCATCGTGACGTGCCGGTCACGGAGGTGGTGTGATGATGATGGTCTCGACATTGTTGGACCTGCTTCCACTGTGGCGGACACCGTTGTCCGCTACGCGTGCCCCGCAGGGCGCCTCACCTCGCGAGGCACGCGTTGGCGGTGAAATGACAAACAACCGCGGGTGTGTCGTCAACCGTCGCCGAGTGCTGCTCAGTGACGTACGGAGACTCTGGTGGGCTGGATGCGCCCGCTGAGCTCCATGGCCGTACGCACGCGCTGTTCGGCGAGTCGTCGGGCCGCTTCGTGGGTGGTGAGTTCAGTGCGAGCGCTCTCGTCGAGCACGTTGACCGTATTGGCCCGCAACCGTTCCGATACCGCGGTGCGGATCTGGTTCGGTTCCGAGGGAAAGGCCGAGTGCCGGGCGTCCATCGCGTATGCGGCGGCCACCACGCCGCCGGCGTTGGCGATGAAGTCCGGGACGACGGTGACGCCGCGTTCGGCGAGCACGGTTTGCGCCTCGGCGGTCAGCGGCAGGTTGGCGCCCTCCGCCACGACGGATGCCGATAGTTGGCGGGCTGTGGCGGCATCGACGACGTCCTGTCTCGCAGCCGGGATCAGAACTTCCGCGGGCAGGGTGAGTTCTTCCCCTGTGCTGAGGTGTTTCACCCCGGCGACGTGGTGGACCAGGCCATCGCCCCACTCGGACTTCGCGCGCAGCAGCTCGGGCACGTCAAGCCCATCAGGAGTATAGATCGCGCCCTCCGAAGTGGACACTGAGACGACCTGTGCGCCGAGGGAGTGCAGGCGTTCGGCCGTCGCGGCACCAACGGCTCCGAAGCCCTGCACCACGACACGAGCACCACTGATGTTCAGTCCGTGCCATCGGGCGGCTTCGTCGGTGGCTTCGGCGACTCCGTAGCCAGTGACGCCCCACTGGTCGTAGGGCACACCACCGAGTTCGCGGGGGCTGCCGACCGCGGTGCGGCGGTCTCCCAGTTCGTGTTGGATGATGGCCGCGTCGTGCTCGGTGAGTCCCATGTCGAGGCCGAACACGTACTCTTCGGGTACCTCGCTGGACAGCGACCGCACGAAACTGCGCAACGCCGCTTCTTTGTCCGCCGAGGCAGGATCGAAGCGGATTCCCGCTTTGGCGCCGCCGAAGAACAGGTCGACGCCTGCCCATTTCCACGTCATCACTCGTGCCAGGCGGGCGACTTCGGTGATGGTCAGGGTTGGGCTCATGCGGGTCCCGCCCTTGCCCATGCCCCGAGCCGTGTTGTCGATGACGAGCACGCCGCGCATGCCGGTGCGGGTGTCGGCGACGGTCACGATCTTTTCCGGGCCCCACTCGTCCGCGTGCGAGAAATCGTCGAGCGTCATCCGAAGTTCACCCCCTGGGCCAGCGGGAGTTCGGTCGAGTAGTTGATGGTGTTGGTGGCGCGCCGCATGTAGCCGCGCCAAGCGTCCGACCCCGATTCACGGCCGCCGCCGGTGGTCTTCTCACCGCCGAACGCGCCGCCGATCTCGGCACCGGAAGTGCCGATGTTGACGTTGGCGATCCCGCAGTCGGAACCGGCCGAGGAGGTGAACCGCTCGGCCTCGCGCTGGTCGGTGGTGAAGATGCTCGACGACAGGCCTTGCGGCACGTCGTTGTGCAGGGCGATGGCTTCGTCGAACGTGCGGTAGGTCAGCACGTACAGGATCGGCGCGAACGTTTCCTGCCGGATGACCTCGGTCTGCGCGGGCATGCGCACAATGGCCGGCTCCACGTAGTAGCCGTGCGCGGCGGAGTCGGCCAGTCGCCGCTCGCCGCCGACGACCACCTCGCCGCCGTCTGCGACGGCCCGCTCCAGCGCGTCGCGCATGGCGGCGTAGGCGCCTTCGTTGATCAGCGGCCCCACCAGGGTCTCGGCGGAGAACGGATCACCGATGTTGAGGCCCGTGTAAACCTTGGTCAGTCGGGCGACGAGCTCGTCAGCGATGTCTTCGTGCACGATCAACCGGCGCATCGTCGTGCACCGCTGCCCGGCGGTGCCCGCGGCGGAGAACGTGATACCGCGGGTGGCCAGGTCCAGGTCCGCCGATGGCGCGACGATAGCTGCGTTGTTCCCGCCAAGTTCGAGGATCGTGCGGCCGAATCGTGCCGCGATGCGGGGCGCGATCTCACGTCCCAGCCGTTCGGAGCCGGTCGCGCTCACGAGAGGGACGTCGGGGCTGTCGACCAGCGGAGCCGACTCAGCGGACGAAGCCAACACCAGCCGATGGATCCCGGCAGGGGCACCGGCATCCGCGATGGCGCGGTCGAGCAGGGCGGAGCACGCCAGCGCCGTCAAGGAGGTGAGCTGCGAGGGCTTCCACACGACCGCGTCGCCGCAAACCAGGGCCACGGCGGTGTTCCACGCCCATGGGGCGCACGGAAAGTTGAAGGCGGTGATCACGCCCACGACGCCGAGCGGGTGCCAGGTTTCCAGCAGTTTGTGCCCGGGGCGCTCGGAGGCCAGCGTTCTCCCCTCGAGCTGGCGTGACATTCCCACGGCGAGATCGCAGATATCGATCATCTCCTGGACCTCGCCGAGGGCCTCCGAGCCGATCTTGCCGACCTCGATGGTCACCAGGTCCGCCAGGTCATGCTTGTGCTTGGTGAGCAGCTCCCCGAACCGTTTGATCAGCGCCCCGCGCACCGGCGCGGGCGTGTCGCGCCAGGCGGGGAAGGCGGCCTTGGCCGTGCTGATCGCCTCACGCACCTGGGATTCGGACGAGCCGGCGACGGTGAACAGATCCTCACCGGTGATCGGCGAGCGAGCGGAGAACGCATGGGTCCCGGTGCCCTCGTACCCGCTGGCTCCGCAGGCTCGTAGCGCCGCCCGGGCGCGCTCGGCGAGGTCGGCCGTGGTGGTCAGAGTGTTAGCAGACATGGAAAGTTCGTCCTTTTTCGGTCGTTTCTCTTGTCAACACGAGCCGGTGACCGGCGTGCCGAGTTCCTGGCGCACGGATTCCAGCGATCGTTCGCGCTGGTGCGCGTAGAGGTCGTAGGGGTCGTGGAGGGTGCGTTCCAGCACGCCGGCCATCCACTCGCCGTCGAGGTCTGCGGCCTGCTGCGTGAGGTCCTTCGAGCCGTCGCCGGCCAGGTTCGACTGGAAGATGCCGGCCGCCGAACGGGGGAGGAAGTCTTCGTAGACGATCGGCTCGGCCCGGACCCACCCCTGGTCGATCAGCTCCGGCAAGGTCGTCGGTGGTGGCGTCGCATGGTCGTGGGCGGTGTTGACGGTGAACGTGAAGTACGCGAGGTCCTTGCGCGCCAGCTCGGGTTCGGAGCGGGGGAAGCGCTGCCCCCACACCTTGGCGGCGACCTCGGCACGACCGTGTCCCGTTTCAGTGCGACGGCGGTCGACCTCGGCGACGAGTTCGTCGTAGGTGGCGCGTCCCTGCGGGGTCAGTGCGATTCCACGCGCTTCCACCTCACCGAACCGGACCCGCAGCGAGTCCTCGGTCACGGATCCGTCCGCCTCCCGGAAGCGGCGCGGTTCGGCCAGGGCTCGGAAAGAGGTCTGGCGCAACAACACGTCCGGCCCGTCCCAGCGGGGAGGTCCCTGGATGTCGTCGATCATCGTGATGCCGCGTCGCTCCATCCGCTCGTACAACTCGTCGATGTCGAGCACTCGGGGAGTGAGGTGGTTGATGTGAGTGGTGGTCACGCCACCGATGTCGGCAGCAACGCTGGAGATCCGCTCCAACTCCGCGTACCACGCTCGGTCCACTGGTTCGTGGGACAACTCGAAGCTGCGCACGGCCAGTTCAAGGAACCGTTGGGCGTCGGCCTGGTCCAGTTCTCCATCGCGCTCGGCGCGTTCGGCCAGGCTGATCAGTTCCGCAGGGAACAGGCTGCGCCGCGACAGGAAGTTCTCCAGCCGGTGCTGGAGGTCGGCGTTGAAGAAGCGCCGATCCGCGGGTGTCAGAAGTGACGTGAACACGCGGAACGGGTTGAGCGCGAGCTCCTCCTCGTCGATGGGCCGGAAGGCCGTGGAGACCACGGGCACCGCGCTCACGGCCGCTTCCCGGAGGTCATAGAAGCCGACCGGGTGCATCCCCAGCGCGGCGAAGATCTGCCCCACCTGACGCAGTTCCTCCGGGGTGCCCACACGAATCGCGCCGTGCCGTTCGGCGGTGACCCGGGAGATGCTGCCGAGGCGCTGCGCTTGTTCGGGGTCCTTGGCGAGCAGGTCCCGGTTTACCTCGTGCGAGACGTCGACGAGCGTCGTGTAAGCCGGCACTTCGGTGCCGTACATCGTCGACAGCCGTTGGGCGAACGCCGCGCGCAATTCCCATTGCTTAACAGCCATGTTCCTCTCCTTGCTAATCCCTGTCGTTCGCGCCGATGCGGCGGGTGGGAGCGAGCCGTTCGGGGTGCGCGGTCAGACCACGTTGAGCTCGCGCTGAACTGGGCTTCCGTCGAACCGATCCGCCGACAGGGGCGTCACGTCCACGAAAGGAGGCACACCGAGGTACAGATCGCGGATCACCTCCCCGGCGGCGGGGGCTTGCAGGAAGCCATGGCCGGAAAAGCCCGCCGCATACAGCAATCGGCCCACCGAGTCGCTCTGCCCGATCAGCGCGTTGCAGTCCGGGGTCATCTCGTACAGTCCCGCCCACCCGCGTTCGATCGGCAGATCGACCAACCCGGGGGCACAGGCACGGGCCGCGTCGTTGAACGCAGGGAGCCATTCATCGGAGTAATGGGTGTGGAATCCATACTCCTGCGTCGGGTCGGACATGCCCAACAGGAACCCGTCGTCGGAATTGTGGAAGTACAAAGACGTAGCGAAATCGATGGTGAACGGAATCCGGGGCGGCGTCGGGGTCAGCGGCCTGGTCAGCACGAGTTGCCGGCGCAGCGGCTCGACTGCCAGGTCGACACCGACCATCGCTCCCAGAGATTTGGACCAGGCACCCGCTGCCACGATGACCGTCGAGGTCCGCACCGCGCCCCTGTTGGTCTGGACTTCACGGATGTTGCGCGCACCGTCGGTTTTGATGTCGACAACGAGGGTTTGTTCGAACACACGCACCCCGCGAACCTGGGCGGCGTGTAGGAAGCCTTGTGCGGCTGCGGGCGGACGAGCATGGCCGTCGTCCGGGGAGAACGCGGCCCCGAGAAGGCTCTCGCCGCGCACGTAAGGACACAGGCGCTGGGCTTCGGCGGCCGAGATCATCCGGCTGGACACGCCCATGTCGTTTTGAATCGCCACGCTGCGCTCGAACCGAGCCAGATCAGCCTGCTCTCGCAGCAGGAAAAGATACCCCACCCGCTCCATCGAGATGTCGATACCCATGGACGACTGGAACCGGGCGTAGGTCTGCAGGCTGCGGGCTCCGAGCGCGATGTTGAGCGGGTCGGAGAACTGCGCCCGCAACCCACCGATGGGCTTTCCAGAGGATCCCGAGGCCACCTGGCCGCGCTCGACCACCACGACATCGGTGACACCGGCTTCGGCGAGGTGGTAAGCGATGCTGGCGCCGACGATGCCACCCCCGATCACGACGACTTCCGCGTGCTGGGGAAGCTCGGCCCGACTACCAACTTCGGCTCGCATGAGTCACCCTTCAACCTCGGTTGCACTGCGGGATCCGCGACGTGACGAGTCGTTCCGGCGGCAGTGCGCTCTGCGTGATCCAGGCCACCTGGCCGGTGGATTCCTAGAAGGTACGCAGGAAGAAGCGTCAGCACTATCGATGTTTTTTCAGGCTATTCGTTTAGCATGTCTATATGGACGTGACGATGGGGCAGCTCCGAGCGCTGCGCGAACTCGCGCGGCGCGGCACGATGGCTGCCGCCGCCGACGCGCTCGGCTACACCACGGGTGCCGTCTCGCAACAGCTCGCCAACCTCGAGAAGACGACGGGCAGGACTCTGACGACCAAGTCGGGACGGAGAGTGCAGCTCACCCGCAGCGGGATGATCCTGGCCGAGCACGCCGAGCACGTGCTGCAGGCAGAGGCCGACTTAAGAGGCGCGCTGGAAGCCGACGAGCAGGACGTCGCCGGGCCGATCCGCATCGGCACGTTCGCGACGACGGCGTCCGCGCTGCTCGTGCCCACCATCGCCGAGGCATCGAAGCGCTACCCGAAGGTGACCATCACCAGCAGGGAGTTCGGCGTCGACGAAACAGCAGCTGCCGTCCGCGACGGCGAAGTGGACATCGCCCTCGGCATCGACTACTCACATGCACCCATGCCCAGAGATCCCCGGACCGAGCTCGTCCGGCTCCACACGGAACGCTTTGGTTTGGCCGTCACCGCGAACCTTTACACGCCGGGTGCGACGCCCCTCGGCACCGCACGAGACTGGCCCTGGATCCTGCCGCCCGCGGCGACTCAATACGCCCGGGCGCTCTACGCGGCCTGTCGACTCTCCGGCTTCGAACCACAGGTGGCACATGAAGTCACTGACACCCGAACCTCCCTGGAACTCGCCGCTCAGGGTCTCGGGGTCGCGCCCATGACCGACCTCATGGAAGACCTGCTGCGCCCTGATGGGTTGCGCAAGATCGAGCTGGAGGAACGCATCGAGCGGCACATCGTCCTCGTCCGCCGCACGCAGCCCACACAACCAGCAGCCGTCGCGGCTGTCACGGACCTGTTCGCCGAAGTCGTTCGCGAAGCACGCGAACAGACAGACTCCGACACCGGAGCTGAGCCGTAGACGATTCGCACAACAAGGACCAGGGTTAGCCACGCAGGACGTCGATCTGCGCGTCGACGGCCGCGTGATATCCGCGGCTCGGTAGGTCGCCGTGACCGCCCCGCAGCGTCTTGGCGATCGTCGATCCGACGCCGCCCGGATACCGGGACCGCCACCGATGAAGAAAGGTCGGCCGGCCCACGTCGTTCACATGCTGCGCACGAAAGGAGGGGCGGAGACGCTCGCGCAGATCCTGTTCGCAGAGACCGGGAGCCTCGGTCTCCGCCGCTATCTCCTGGACCGGGTCGCGCTCCCTCGCCGAACCACCACGGTCAACGTCGACGGCTACCCGATCAGCATCAAGCATCATCAAGACCCTGCGTGTCTTCCTCGCCGAACGGTGCTGTGGGTACGTGCGGCGGCTGCACGTACCCACAAGAACACCGTGCACCACTGGATCGAGTTGGCGTCGTTTTAGTGCTCGGCGTGCTTCAGCAGGTGTTGTGCCTTCGGTGATGTTGGGTTGGTAGTAGGCGTGTCCTGGGCCGGGTCCGCGTGATTGGCAGAGTGCGATGGTGTGCAGCACGGCGTTGAGTTGCCGGTTACCGCCGGTGTTGAGGCGGTGCCGGGTGGTGTTGCCGCTGGAGGTGTCCAGGGGGGGCGGTGCCGGTGTAGCTGGCGAAGTGGCCGGCGGTGGGGAAGCGGGTGGCGTCGCCGATGTGACCGAGGATCTTGGCGGCCAGGATGATGCCGATTCCGTGTTGATCGAGGCGTGGCGGGTGTGCATCAGCCCGTGCTCGTCGAACTCCCAGTTCTCGTTGCCGTAGGAGCGGAACCAGTTGCCGGCGTCATCACGGTGCTCGTAGGCGAACCGCACGGCGATGCGGTTGGCGTCGTAGGCCCACCGCTCCTTGATCAGGCGGTAGTCCAGCTCGGTGTTCCACTTGCGGGTCAGCAACGCGACGATCTCCGCGGCCGGTGGCGAACTCCGAGCGGTTGCGCCGCCGGGAGGGCGTCGAGTTCTGTCATATCAGCCGCGCACAGCTCGACATCTGCGGCGCCGGTGTTTTCAAGCAGGTACTTCGGGCTCTTGGCGCCGGAGATGGGGATGACGTACTCGCCCCGGGCCATAACCCAGGCGAGCGCTACCTGGCCGTGGTGGCGCCGATGCGCTCGGCGATGTCGCGCTCTGACCGATCTCGGCCAGGTCCAGGTCCGCGTCGTCAAGCACGATCGCAGCGGACTTCCCACCGAGTTCCAGGGTGGCCGGGCGCAGCAATCGACCGCAGGTCTCGGCGATCTGCTTCTCTAGATGGGGTTTTTCGGTTCCGATGGTCGTGGTGGCTCCGTGTCCGGGGTGGACAACCCGTGTGTCCGGAAGTGCGAACAGCTTCTCGCTGATCGATCGCAGGATTACGTCGAAGTCTGAATAGGACCGTCCGGTGGCTCCGGGGCCGCCGGCGAACAGGGTGTCGCCGGTGAAGACCGCGTCCAGCTCGGGCACGTCGAAGCAGACCGCACCAGGGGCATGCCCCGGGGTGTGCAGCACGTGGAGGGTGATGCCTGTGACGTGGATTTCCTGGCCATCTCGCAGTTCACCGTCGGGCTGGCCGCCGGGGTGGGTGATGCGCCACAGCACGTGGTCGTCCGGGTGCAGCAAGACCGGGGCACCTACCGCCTCAGAGAGCGCGGGCGCGGCACGCACGTGATCGTCGTGTCCATGCGTGGCCAGGATCGCCACCACACGACGCCCGTCGACCACCTTCTGAATCGCCGGGACATCGTGCGGTGCGTCGATGACCACGCATTCGGTGTTGTCACCGATCACCCACACGTTGTTGTCGACGTCGAAGGTCTGGCCATCTAGGGAAAACGTGCCCGAAGTGGTCGTGTGAGCGATGCGTGCGGTCATCAGAACACCACCACCGAGCGCAGGACCTCACCGCGCTCCATCTTGGCGAACGCGTCCTCGACCTGGTCGAGCGCGATCTCCTCGGTCACGAACCTCTCCAGCGGAAGCCTGCCCTGCCGGTACAGATCCGTCAGTATCGGGAAGTCGCGGCTCGGCAGGCAGTCCCCGTACCACGAGGACTTCAAGGCGCCACCGCGGCCGAACACGTCCAACAGCGGCAACTTCAGTTCCGTCTCCGGCGTGGGCACACCGAACTGTGCGACAGGCAGGGCGATGTTGATCAGGCTGCGTGGACCCGGACGGGCACACTGCTCCAGCCCTTGAGCGTGTTGTTCAGCTTGGGAATCGTGGCGCCGGCCGGTTCGAGCCGTTCGATGCGCTGGGCGAGCGCGGTGAGCACGAGTTCGACTTCTAGCCGGGCGATGGGCTGGCCGACGCATTGGTGGATGCCCATGCCGAAGGCGACATGTCCGGCCGCTTTGCGGGTGATGTCCATCCGGTCGGCGCTTGGCCCCCACTTGCGCGGGTCGCGGTTCGCCGCGCCCAGGAACAACAGGACCTTTTCCCCTTCGGGTATGCGGACGCCCGACACTTCGACCTTGCGGGTCGTGGTGCGGAAGAAGGTTTGAACCGGGGACTCGTAACGCAGTGCCTCGTCGAAGGCGAAGCGCGCCAGCGCCGGCTTCTCGCGCAACCGAGCCCATTGATCGGGGTTGGCTGCAAGTGCCTGCACGGTGTTACCGATGCCGTAGACGGTGGTGTCGACACCGGCGGACAACAGGGATCGCACGAGCATGGGTGCCTGCTCGGCGGAAATCTCGCCGCGGTCGGCAGCATCCCACAGACGCGCTCCAAGGCCACCTGGAGCAAGCGCATCACGCTGGCAGCTGGCCCAGATCCATTCCTGAACGGGTGCAGCCTTGACCAGAGCCTGTTCGAGGAGATCGTTGCGCGGGCCGAAGGCGTTGAACGCCAGCCCGCCGTAGGGCAACAAGTGCTCCCGGCCCTCGGTCGGCAGCCCGACCGCGTCCGGGAAGACCTTGAGCGGGTAGCGCTCAGCGAGATCCGTGACAGCGTCGAAGTGCCCCCGAGCGACCAATTCGTCGGCGAGCGTCTCGGCTTCGGCTCGGAACGTGTCGCGGAAACCGCGCACAGTGCCCGCAGAAATCACCTTGCCCATGGCCTGGCGTGCGACGGTGTGATCGGGCGGGTCAGCTTCGAGCAGCAGGCTGGGCACCCGCCAGGGCTTCTCCGCGTGGAAATCGCTGAGCCCGACACCGCGGCTGGAGCAGAAGGTCTCGTGGTCGGTCAGTGAGGAATAGACCTCGTGATGGCGGGCCATCGCCCACACCCGGTAGCGGTCGAGATAAACCACGGGGCCGGCGTCACGCAGGCGCTCGTGCATCGGGTACGGATCGCCGAGATTGCGCTCTGAGAAGGGATCGACGTGGAGGACGGCGACGGCGCTGTTCGGGACGGTGGTGGACATCGGTGTCTCCGTCGGTTAGAGGTCGAGGACCAGACGCGGAGAGCACGACCGGGACACGCAGATCATCATGGTGTCCGCTTCGGTCTTCTCCTCGTCGGTGAGCACGGAATCGCGGTGGTCCGGTATCCCGCCGAGCACGGGGGTCTCGCAGGTGCCGCAGGTGCCCTCCTGGCAGGACGAGAGCACGGTGACACCGGACTCCTCGACGACCTCGAGAATGGATCGGTCGGCAGAAACGTTCACGACCGCGCCGGTCTGGGCGAGCTCGACTTCGAAGGCTTCCCGCGGACCGCCGGTCGCGCCGGCTTTCGGGGCGAATCGCTCGACGTGCAAGGCACCGGCGGGCCAGCTGGTGCAATGCTGCTCGACGGCCGCCAACAAGGCCTCTGGCCCACAGCAGTAGATCGCGGTGTCGGTGGCGTCCTGCCCTGGCTCGGCCAGCAGGCCAGGCAGGTCGAGCAGTCCGTGTTCGTCTTGCGGCTGGATCTTGACGTGGCTGGGATACCGGGTTTCGAGGTCGTTTCGGAATGCTATCGAATTCCGCGTCCGTCCACCGTAGACAAGGCGCCAGTCCCGCCTCGCCGCCGCGACCTCGGCGATCATGGGCAGGATCGGTGTGATGCCGATGCCGCCTGCGATGAACAAGTAGCGCTTGGCGTCCACGAGAGGGAAGTTGTTGCGGGGCCCGCGGACGTGGACCAGTTGTCCCTCGGACAGCTCGTCGTGGACGTGCTGCGAGCCTCCCCGTCCGGCTTTCTCCCGGAGGACGGTGACCTGCAAGGTGGACAGATCCCGCGGGTCCCCGCACAGCGAGTACTGGCGGATCAGGTTCTCGGTGAGCACGAGGTCCACATGCGCGCCCGGTTCCCAGGAGGGCAACGACTTCCCGTCGGGATGGCACAGGGTAAGCCGGACGACGCCGTCGGCGATGGTTTCCTTGCGTTCGAGCACGAGATCGAGTTCGTACTCGTCACGCGGGGTGGTCTTCATCGGATGTTCTCTTCCTGATCTCCGGCTGGAACCAGGACCGGTTCACCTCCGGGAAGTTCTGGTCCGGGTTCGGCCGGGTGGTGCCCGGCGGGGTGTGCCAGCAGCCATTCCCAGAGCTGCACCGGGTCCTCGAACTCGCGCTCGGCGGAGCAGTGGCAGACGGCACGCAACCGATCAGTACCCAGCACCCAATGGATGCGGTACACGCGGTCGCCGGAGAGCATGGCGTTGTTGGCGGGGATCTGGCTCATGAGCTCGCGGCAGACGTGGGCTGCTGGGCGAGCTGGCGCTGGAGCAAACGACGCGCCGCAAGCCCACCAGTGTCGATGTTGATCGACAATTCCTGGTAGCCCTCGGGTTCCGCCGAGACGACCCTCTCTAGCACGTTGAGGGCCGCCACGTCCTGCAGCACGACGGTGCGGTTGTTCTCGGCGAGGAACTTCGACACGTCCTCATCGCCGAGTGCGAAGTCCCGGGCCACCGACCAGAAATCGTGCGTGGAGTACTCGGTCTCCGGCGTGATCGCGTAGACCACCTCGACGTGGAAAGCATCGGGGTCGCTCCCGTCGGGATTCGGAACGGATCCCACCGGCGCGATCCGGCTGTGCAGCTTGTACAGGCACGGTGGGGTGTACTCGATGTCCTGCCAGCGCGAGATGCGGCCCTGCAAACCAGTGGGCTTGGCGTAGAAGGGCGGGCATTCGGCGTCGTCCATGTGTCGGGATACGTAGACGATGCCGGCGTCGTCGTCGACCTCAGTGGTGATCGGGGTCGCGGCGACCTCCGGCGTACCGATGTATCCGCCGTGTAGGTAGGTCTCGTGGGAGAGGTCGAGCAGGTTGTCCACCAAGAGGGAGAACCGAGCCTGCAGCGGTTCCATCCCGGCCACGGTGGTGTATGCCGGCGAGTCCAAATACGGTGCCCGCGGAATGCTCGACACATCGGCCTTCGCCGGGTCCCCGATGAACACCCACACGAACGAGTCCTGCTCGACGAGCGGGTACGGCAGCAGCCGAGCGGTCCGCGGAATCCGGTTCTGCCCGGGCACGAAGACGCACTTGCCGTCAGTTCCGTAGGTGAATCCGTGATAGCCGCAGACCACCTGGTCGTCCACGAGCCGGGACGGCGCCTGCGACAAGGGGAATCGACGGTGCACGCACCGATCAGGAACAGCGGTCACCTGTCCACTCCTGGCGCGCCAGAACAGGATCGGTTCGCCGCAAATGGTGCGGGAGAACAAATCCTGACCGATCTCAGAGCTGTAAGCGGCTACGTACCACTGATTCCGCGGAATGCTTGACATGATCAGCTCCTCTTGGAAGGGAATCTCAGTTCGTGCTCTGCGCACTGGTCGCGGGCGCGGGCTTGGGTTCGGCCGCAACGGCCGGGCGGAGCAGCAGGAGGAGAACGGCGGTGGCGGCGAAAACCACACCGACGGTCAGGTACAGGCTCTGCGGCGTCCAACCGACGTCGAGCAACGCTCCGGCAACCGCAGGCGCGGCGATCGCACCGATACGACCGATCCCGATCGCGGCGCCCACCCCGGTAGCACGGACGCCGGAGTCGTAGATGATGGGCGTGAGGGCGTAAAGACCGGCGACGCAGCCGTTGACCGCCACACCGATAGCGGCACCGAGGACCAACGCGGCGGCAAGCGACGACGTGGCCGCGATGAACACACCCAGCATGACCGCTGTCGACAGCGCGTAGGCGATCAACACCGAACGCAGCGCAAAGCGTGCGGCCAGCAACCCGAGCAACGTGGCACCGAAGATTCCGCCGAGGTTGAGCAGGGTGCCTCCCGTGACGCCCTGCGCGGTGGACAGCCCAGCCTTGGTCAGCAACGTCGGCGTCCAGCTGGTGACGAAGTAGAACCCGGCCATGACCAGAAAGAACGCCGTCCACAACAGAAAGCTGGCGCGTCGCAGATCGGACGACAGCAGCTTCCGGAACCCGGCACCGACACCGGCCTGAACAACGGGCGCCGCCGGCAGGTGGTCGAGCGTCGGCAGGCCGAGCTTGCGGGTCAACTGGTTGACCTTGTCAAGTGCACGTGCGGGACGGCGGGCGAGCAGGAAGTCCAGCGACTCCGGCAACAAGGCGAACACCACCGGGATCCCGACAGCCGTGGCCACTCCTCCGAACAGGAACACCGCTCGCCAGCCGAATTCGGCCAGCAGCACGACCGAAACGAGACCTCCCAAAGTCGCGCCGAGCGCATAGCCCGTCGAGTTCAGGCTGACCACTAGTCCGCGCCAGCGCCGGGACGCGTATTCGCTGGCGATGACGTTGCTGCTGGCCAGAATTCCCCCGATCCCGACGCCAGTTGCGATCCGCAGCGCACCGAGCTGGGTCGCCGACTGGCTCACCGAGGACAGCAGCAAGCCGGCGCTTGCGATCGCCAGGCACAGCAGGATCATCGGGCGTCGGCCAACGCGGTCGGCCCAGGGCGCGAGCAACATCGATCCGGCGGCCATGCCAACCAGTCCTGCCGACAGCAGCAAACCCAACTGGGCGCCGCTGAGATCCCACTCGGCCATGACGGCCTTGCCCGTGAAGGACATGACGAGCACATCAAACCCGTCGAGCATGTTGAGCAGCACGCAGACCGAAACGGCCGCCCACTGGAAGCGGTTCATCGGGCCTTCGTCGAGGCTTTTCCGCAGGGAGCCGGTCATCGGATCGAACTCCGGAAGCCGTGGACAGGCGAAAGTCTCATGGCAGCACTCCGTTGTTGACTGCGTCGTGTTCGTCGACTCCCGCCGCACCGGTCGGGCGCGGAGACCTGGCAGTCGCTCATGGACTTGCGATCCGGTACCGGGAAGCATCTTCAGGAGCAGCGTCCGAACCAACGCTCTTTCCATAAAATGGAAGACCAAATGTGAGCTGGACCGCGTCCCTGCGGCAACAGCAGAAGGCATGCTTGCCCTCCGGCCGGCCCGAGCGTGGTCGACTCCTACGCGGCTGGCCCCAGGAGCGATCAAACCTGGTGATCGGGTACTCACTGCCTGGTCACGGGGTGCCCGGCGGCGCTCGCACCCTGGTACCGTCCACCGGAACCTGCGCTAGCGGATTTTCACCGGGCTACCTCGCTGGCTTTGTCCTTGCAGCTGAACCGGGTCACGGCCGAAGGTGTTCGTGTCATCTGATGGAGGACGAGTGACATGGCGCGTCGAGGTCGCCCCGCCGGCTCCACCGGCCCCGTCGTGGGCCGTGCCCTCCGGCTGCTTGATGCGTTCAGCGCGCAGCGTCCGGAGCTGTCCCTCAGCGAGATCGCTCGGCGGGCGGAGGTGCCGGTGGCCACCGCGCACCGGCTCATGCACGAGCTATGCGGGTGGGGTGCCGTCGAACGCGGCGAGGACGGGCTGTACCGCATCGGGCTGCGGTTGTGGGAGCTCGGCTCGCTCGCCCCGCGCGGTCAGGGCCTGCGGGAACGCGCACTGCCCTTTCTTGAAGATCTTTCACAAATAGCCCGGGAGAACGTGCAGCTGGCCATCAGGGAGGGCACCGAGGTCATCTTCATCGAGCGGATCGCCGGCTCCGGCGCGGTGCCCGTGCTGACCCGGGTGGGCGGACGGTTCGCACTCACCGCGACCGGTGTCGGCTTGGTCCTGCTCGCGCACGCCCCCGCAGACGTGCAGGACGAGGTCATCAACGGGTCGATCGAGCGCTACACCAGCCACACGGTCACCGACCCCGAAGAGTTGCGCCGGATGCTCGCCGACGTTCGGACCAACGGATTCTCCATCAGCGACGGGCAGATTTCACTCGACACATTGTCGGTCGGCGCTCCCATCTACGGCGGACACGAGCAGGTGGTCGCCGCGGTGTCCCTGGTCGTCCGCAACGACGGCACGTCACCACACGCCCTGGTCCCGCTAGTGCGTACAAGCGCTCGCGCGATCTCCCGAGCACTGAGCGGCCCAGCCTGAAGACGGCGGTGCATTGACGCATTCCGCCCGAACGCCGGAGAGCTCGTCCAATCTGGCCGCTGATCGGCAGATCAGCGGCCGAACTCCTTCGGTATGAACCCACATCGGATCACCGCGTAGAACACGAACAGGATCCCTGCAGCGCACCCGCCTGGTGCATTCTCTGTCGGCTTCCTGCCGCCGTACGTATGGAGGCTGCCCAGGCAGCTGACAGGAGGGACAGCTCAGTTCGGTAGCTGTCTCATGGACGCTCGCGTTTCGCGCTGGTGCGGGTGCAGCTGGCGGGCATGGCCAGGGCGTTCTTCGGCATCGGTGCGACAGAGGAATCCACCTCCGGCGGCTTCCTCGCCTTTCTCAGTCGCCTCGTCATCCCAGCTTTAGCCGGGAGCTTCGGCGATCCACCCGCGGCACCGATCCGAGACCTTTGAGCCGGTCGGCACCGAGCAGAGGGGAGAGACAACGTGGATTCCGTAGGTGACATCGTTATCGGCGGCTTGAGGCACCGTGCCGTCCTGGTTAAGGGTCACCCGGAACGATGCCGCGGCCGGGTCCACTGCGACGAACGATGCCCGCGCTCCGCGTAGACGGGGGTGGTGGTCACGACCGAGCTCGTCGATGGCCGACAGGGGACGATGTTCCTATGCGACTTCTGCAGTGACGGTCTGGTTCGGAGCGACGGAGACCTCGGTGAAGCTGTAGGTTTTTCCGTTGATCTCCTCGGTCTTCGCCGGCCGGTCCTTGCCGTCAACCTTGATCGTGGAGTGCTTGCCCGGGAAACGGGCCTGCCAGATGTAGCTGTCGGAGCCCGTATCGTTCGTCAGGGCCGATTTGATCACCCCGTCGTGGCGCAGCGTGAAAGTGTTGCCACCGATCTTGATTTCCTTGATCTGCAGCCAGTCCATGTCGGAGGGCATGCGGGACTGGGTGCTGAGGGACTTGGCCGGGGCGTTGGGCTCGACACCCATGAGGCCCTCGACGGTCTGGCTGAGCAAGGTGTAAGAGACCTCGGGATAGTCGCCGTTGGGGCCCTGCTTGGCAACGGGATGCTGGTCGTTGCGCTTGTCGTAGACGTACTGCATCCACTTCCAGGCAGTGTCGTTGCGCTGGTAGGCGAAGAAGGTGTCGGGAAGGTAGGAGATTGCCTCGATGTTCGCGGGCTTCCCGCTGCCGCTGGCCTGCTCGTCGATGTAGTCCAGGTAGGCGTCGGTGCGCGGACCCGGATCCATGATCTGCTTCATGGGCATGAACCAGCTGTTCTCCTTGCCCCAGCCGGTGAGAGGCTCACCGTCGGTGGTGTAGGCGCGGATCATGGATTCCCCCGAACCGGAACCGCTCCAGGTGGAGTTGAAGTATTCCTTTAGCTCGTCGGCCTTCTTCCGGTACTCCTCGGCCAGAGCGTTGTCGCCTTTGCTCCCGGCCAGCTCGGACATCGCCCGGTAAGCCTGGTATTGGGCCCCGATGGCGTCGCCTGCCTCGGCGAGCGGTTCGTCGCTCGCCTCGTTGTAGCTGGCGGCTCCGGCGAAGATGCCCTTGCCCGTGCCCTCCGCGACGCCGTTGGGCTTGTTGCCGTCGTGGCGCTCGACGAACTCCTTCGTCGCGTGGCGGTAGAAGTCCCAGAGCGTGCTGTCGTCGACGTAGGCGCTGTCTCCGCTCCAGCGGTATGCCTCGTTCGCTTTCTCGACCAGTTCGAAGGTGGCTGGTACCTCGCGGACGAAGGAGCTGGGGCTGGCGTAGTCGATGGACAGGCGTGTCTTGTTGTCGAAGTTGAAGGACCACACCGGGTAGTAGTTGTGCTCCTCGGTCGCGGACGCGGCGAACGCGCTGAGCATGGCCTTGTTCGCGTCGCTCAAGCCGAGGACCGAGGCGCCGCTGATCTGGTGGGCCATGTCGCGTGAGTAGTAGCCGCTGCGATGGGCGTAGCCGGCCCAGTAGGAGAAGCCGTAGACGCCCATACCGGTGCCCGTGGTGTTGTGCTCGTCGACGTTGAGCGGTCCGTTCGTGCCCGGCTGCTGCACCCAGCTGTTGGCTTTGCGCTTCGACCAGTTGAACATCTCGACGAGCTTCGGGTCAGACGACGAGACCACAGGGTCGACGGGCGCGGCGGGCGAGACCATGAGGTCGTCGGCGTTGACCCAGCCGCTGCCCGATTCGAAGGCGAGCTCCAGCTCGTCGCCGCTCTTCAACGCGATCCGGCTGAGGGTGTATCGGGCATAGGTGGGCCGGCTGGGCAGGTCCACCGATCCAGCCGTGGTGCCATTGACGCGGGCAACGAACTTCCCGCCAGCACCCCCCGTGGCGATCCAGGCTGAAAAGTCGTAAACACCATCACTTGGTGCCGTGATCTTCTGCGAAACCTTCTTTCCGTCTCCCCCGTCGAGGTAGGCCAACTTTGCGCCACCGTGGGGCTGATTGGTGGCCACTCCGGCACCGGAAGTGACGTCCCAGCCTGCGGTTCCCTCCTCGAATCCGGGGTTCTCGATGCTGAGTGGTGTCGATGCCGCCGCGGCTGAATCCCCCAGGATCACCGGCGTCAGCGGGGCCAGGGTGACAAGCGCGGCGATGGTCGCAAGGCGTGCGGGAGGGGGGCGTCTCATGGCTGGCTCACTCCAGAAGGTGGAGGACGGGGTGGCCGAAAGTTAACCGTCCGACCCACAGACTTTCAAGGTCCATGCAGGTCTGATTGGTGGGATCGAGCAGAAAGTTTTCATTGAAATATTGCAAGTGATTTCGGCTCATTGTTAGCCTCCCCGCGCCGGACCTGCTCCCGAGGGAGGTCGGCATCCGAGCCACAGGCAGAGGTGGTTGAGCATGAACATGAGTCGTCGCAGAGTGCTGGGACTTGGCGGGGCTCTCGCCGTGAGCGCAGGTCTGAGCGGCCTCGCTGCCTGTTCCTCTGAAGCGCGTGTCGGCTCGGTCGGTGACCCGGCGAAGGGCGATATCACGGTATGGAGCTGGGCGGGGCCGGCCGCTGAGATGCGGGCTCTGGTACCGAAGTTCAACGAGCTGTACCCGGGCATCAAGGTCACGGTCCAGGACATCGGAAATCCGGCCATCTGGGACAAGATCACCACTTCGATGGCGGCTGGTGGCGCAGGGCTCGCGGACGTGCTGCACATCGGTGTCGACTACCTGCCCGCATACACGGACCGGTTCCCCGGGCAGCTCGCCGACCTGAGTGCACTCAGCGCGGGCAAGTACCAGACAGCCTTCTCTGAAGGTCTCTGGCGGACGGTCTCCCCGAAGGGATCGCGGATCGACGCGCTGCCCTGGGAAGCCAATTCCGGCGGCTTCTACTACCGTGCCGACGTTTTCGAGGACGCCGGTGTGGACGTGGATGCCCTCGAAACCTGGGATGACGCCATCGAGGCCGGTCTGAAGATCAAGGAGAAGACCGGCAAGCACCTGCTCGGCATCGACAAGCCCGCCTCGCAACAGGACTCGGCCAACTTCTTCCAGCTGCTGCTCCAGTTGCAGGGCTCCACGTACTTCAATCTCGACGGCGAGATCATGGTCAGTTCTCCCGAAGCTGTGAGAGCCATGACGCTCATCAAGCGGATGAACGACGCCGGCCTGGTGAACGACATTTCTGGCGGCATGAACGCCCTGATCAGCTCGATCAAGAGCGGTACCGCGGCGGTACTGCCATGGCCGACCTGGTTCGGTGACGAAATCGAGGAAGCCGTTCCCGACGAGGCCGGACTATGGGGGGTGCGCCTGCCGCCCGCCGTCCGGCCCGGCGGCACCAACGTCGCCACCGTGAACTCCACCCACCTCGCCATCTCCGGCACCAGCCACCAACAGGCCGCTGCCTGGAACTTCGTCGAGTTCGTTCTCACCCGGCCTCAGTCCCAGGTTGAGATCTACAAGAACAAGGGCATTGCCCCGGCCCTGCTGGCGGCGTACGAGGACCCCTTCTTCCATCAACCGTCGAAATTCTTCAGCGGTCAGAAGAAAGGCGAGATCTTCTACAAAGCGCTCAGCGCCGACTCCCAAGCCTTCAACTACACCTCTGACTACGCCCGCGCGCTCAAAGCGGTCACCGACGCACAGACCAGGGTTCTGCTCCGAGGGGCCGACCCGGCCACCGAACTGCGCCGAGCCGCTGACCAACTGGCCGCGCAGACCGCACGCAAGGTGGCCCAATGACCATGTCTGCCACGCAAACACACACCGCGCCCGCGCCGCGGAGAGCGGGGCGAAGCCCGCGGTCGCGTCCGAGCGCGCGCCGTCTCGCGCCGTACGCGTTCATCCTGCCCGCCGCGATACTGTTCGCCACGTTCAAGCTCTACCCCATCGGCTGGTCGTTCGTCCTCAGCCTCTTCAAGTCGGTCGAGGGGGTCGACACCTACGTCGGCTTCGACAACTACGCCCGGCTGTTCGCCGACCCTCTATTCTGGACCGCCCTGCAGAACACCGTCATCATCCTGGTGATCCAGGTGCCGCTGATGCTCGCGCTCGCCACCGGTCTGGCGGTCGCGCTCAACTCCACTGTCCTGCGGGCGCGTTCGGTCTTCCGCCTCGGGTTCTTCCTGCCGATGACCACCGGCCTCGTCGCCTACGGAATCATTTTCTCCACACTCCTCAACCAGCAGTACGGGCTGGTCAACTGGCTGCTCTCGCTCATCGGCATCGGTGAGGTGCCATGGCTCACCGACCCGCTGTGGGCGCAGATCGCCCTGGGCCTCGTACTGACCTGGCACTACACCGGCTACAACGCCGTCATCCTGCTCGCGAGACTGCAGACCATCCCCAGCGAGCTCTACGACGCCGTTGCCGTCGACGGTACGAGCGCCTGGCAGTCCTTCCGGCATGTGACGCTCCCGGGGCTGCGGCCGACGATCCTGCTCACCACGGTGCTTTCCACCATCGGCACCCTGCAGGTCTTCGACGAGCCGTACGTACTCACCCGCGGCGGCCCGGACAACGCCACGCTCACCATCGGCGTGTACCTGTACCAGAACGCTTTCACCTACTTCGACTTCGGCTACGCCTCGGCCATCGCCTATGTGCTCGCCGTGCTGATCGGAGTCCTCGGCCTGATTCAGTTCCGGGTCCTGGGAGGGAAGTCATGAAGCAACCCTCGAGTGGTGTCATCCCGGCTTCAGGCACCCGCGCGCCTCGCCGCTTCGCGGGCAAGAGCATCTTGCTCACGTCCGGGCTGGCCATCGCTCTCGCAGCAGTAGTTCTTCCCTTTTACTGGGTCGTCATCGGCAGCACCCACAGCAGTGCCGACATCTTCAGCTCCCCTCCACCACTGCTACCCGGCGGACATCTGGCGCAGAACCTCTCCAGTCTCCAGGAGACGGCGCACTTCGGTCAGGTCGTGCTCAACTCCCTGCTCATCGCGGGCATCTACACCCTCTGCGCGGGCCTGGTATGCACGCTCGCCGGCTACGCCTTCGCCAAGTACCACTTCAACGGGCGTGACTGGCTGTTCGGTTTGCTGATGCTGGGTCTGGTCGTCCCCAACCAAGTCACCTTGGTCCCACTGTTCAAGATGATGGCGGAGTGGCAGTGGCTCAACACCTACCAGGCCGTGATCATGCCGAACCTGGCACTGCCCTTCGGGATTTTCTTGATGCGCCAGTCCATGGCCGCCCTTCCCGACGAGCTGCTTGACGCCGGACGCATGGACGGCTGCGGGGAGTTCCGCATCTTCCTGCGTGTCGTGCTTCCGCCGATGAAGCCCGCCCTGGCCGCCCTGGCCATCTTCCTCTTCCTCTTCCAGTGGAACGACTTCATCTGGCCGCTGATCGTCCTCCGCGACAGCGCCTCCTACACGATCCCCGTCGCACTCGCCTCCCTGCAAGGACTGGACGACACCGACTACGGCGCCATCCTCACCGGAACCGCCATCGCTGCCATTCCGATGGCACTCGTTTTCCTGGCCCTCCAACGCCACTTCGTCTCCGGCCTGCTCGCCGGAGCCGTCAAGGAGTGAATGTGAGCATCCTGTCCGCTGAGGCTGTCACCACCGCTGAACTGGCCCCGGCTCCTTTCGAACCGCTGCTCGACACGGTGGAGATAGCGGTTCTCGCGGCCGGTGCGGGTCCTGTTTGGACGCTGTCCGAACTTCCCGGGGGCCTGAGAATGCTGCAGGTCGAATCCCCTGGCGCCGCCGTCGAGATCCGGCTGTCGGTCCCGCTCGATGACGCTGTCGGCTACTGGCACCCCAAGGCGGGCTGGAGCCGAACGCTCGTCGCCGACTGGGAAGGACGGTCCAGGGTCAGTCTCATCGACGGGCTGGCCGTCGGCTGCCTCTACGACTACACCGGTGCCACTCTGCTCACCTTCGCCGCCGCCGACCCGGTTCCGGAGGTCTCGCTGCGCTTCGGGGTGTCCGAGGAGAACGACACCCACGTGGTGCACCTCGAACTCCCGGCATCCGACACGCCGCATCGCTTCCTCTTCGTGCCCCGCAGCCCGTCGGTGGCTTCCGCACTGAGTGCGCTGCGTGGATGGTACGAGGCCGAGATGCCTGCGCCCATGCCGGTTCCGGAGGCGGCTCGGCTGCCCTTGTACTGCACCTGGTACGCCTTCAACCAGCAGATCGACGCAGCGGAAGTCGAGCGGCAGGCCGAACTCGCCGCGGACATGGGCTTCGGCACGCTGATCCTGGACGATGGTTGGCAGCGTTTCGGCAGCGGCCGCGGCTACGCCGGTGTCGGCGACTGGATCTCCGACACCGACAAGTTCCCGGACTTCGCCGCCCACGTCGCACGCGTACGCGGCGGACTGCGCTACATGATCTGGGTCGCTCCGCTGCTCCTCGGCCCCCAGGCGGATTGTTACGAGGAATGGGCACCTTTCGCTCCCGTCGCCGCCAGGGTCCCCGGCGCCTACGTCCTCGATCCCCGACACCCTGAAGTGCGCACCCACGTCGTCGGCACATGCCTGCGCCTGGTACGCGACTACGGCCTCGACGGCCTCAAAGTCGACTTTCTCAACGAAGTCATGGTCTACGCCGGCGATGAGCGCGGTGACGTCGGGCAGGCGCTGAAGCTTCTGCTCACCGAATTGCGCGGCGCGCTGCTCGCGGAACGCTCCGACCTGCTCCTGGAGCTGCGCCAACCGTACGTCGGCCCCGGCATGGCAGCCTTCGGCAACATGCTCAGGTCCTTCGACTGCCCAGCCGACTCCACCGCCAACCGCGTCCGCACGATCGACACCTCCCTGCTCGCCGTGGGAGGCGCCGTTCACTCCGACCCGCTGCTGTGGGACACGTCCGCCCCGGTCGAGGCAGCCGCGAGGCAACTCATCGGTGCCCTGCACTCGGTACCGCAGGTCTCCGTCCGCCTTGACGCGCTCACCTCGGAGCAGGCCGAGGCGGTCCGCTTCTGGTTGGCCCAGTGGCGTCGCCTGCGGCCCCAACTGCTCGACGGGACAGTCGATCCCGGGCGCCCCGACGAGCTCTATACGCTGGTCAGGGCCGAGTCCGACGGCGTGCACGTGCTGTCCGCGCACGACGACCGCGCCGTTCCCGTGCTGCCTGCTACCCAACGGGAGACAGTCCTGGTCAACGCGACGACCAAGAACCGGCTGGTCGTCGATGTGGAGGACTCGGGAGCCCAGGTGGAGGTCGATGTCCATGGCCCGGACGGACGTATCATCGAGCGGACCCGGATGTCACTCGTACCAGGCCTGCACAGCATTCCGGTCCCGAGGATGGGACTGGCGCTGCTGACGAAGACCACGTGACCCGCCACGGGAAAGGGAGAGAATGAAGGTCGGCATCACTGAGATCGCTGCGCGTGCGGGTGTGAGTGAGGCGACTGTCAGCCGGGTCATCAACCGCCGTCAGGGAGTGGCGAAGAAAACCAGGGACGCGGTCGAAGCGGCCATGACAGAACTCGGTTACGAGCGTGCCGTGGAGGGGCAGCTCGTCGCGGTGATCACCGAACACGTCTCCAACCCCTTCTTCGCCGACGTCGCCGAGCGCATCGAGGCGACCCTCGCACCACACGGCCTCAAGACGGTGCTCTGCCCTGCCTTTCCCGGTGGTGTCCAAGAACGGGAGTTCATCTCCTCCATCGTCGACAAGGGCATCGCGGCAGTGGTGTTCCTCTCTTCCTCCAACACGGTGGAAGGCGCCGACACCGAGACCTACGAAATGCTGCGTGCCCGCCGCATCCCTTACCTCGGTGTCAACGGCGAATTCGCGGACAAGGTGCCAGTCCCCGTCTACTCCACCGATGACATCTTGGCCGCCGAGCTGGCTGTCGACCATCTGCACCGGCTCGGTCACCGTGCCATCGGCATGGCCTCCGGCCCGCTTGGCAACCGTCCGGCGGACCGTCGGGTGCAGGGGTTCCTCGCTGCCATGGAGCAGCGGGGGAGCGAGGATGCCGAGCGCTTGGTGATACGGCAGTCCTACTCGGTCGAGGGCGGTCAGGCCGCCGCGCAGGAGCTACTGCAACTCGGTGCCACAAGCATCGTCGCGGCTAGTGACTACATGGCCCTCGGTGCGATCCGCGGGATTCGCCGGCAGGGATACGCGGTGCCCGATGATGTCTCTGTCGTCGGGTACGACGGCTCCATGATCACCGAATTCGTCGATCCTCCGCTGACGACCGTCCGTCAGCCGGGGGACCGGCTGGCGCTCGAGGTCGGCAGGAGTGTCTTGTCACTGGTCAGCGGTCGCGACGTACCCACCGGCGAACTCCTCTTCGACCCCGAACTGGTAATCCGGTCTACGACCGGACCCCCGCCGACCATTCCGCGCACCCGACGGTGATCACGGTCACGACGTGGTCCCGACGGCCGAGGATTCCGTGCTGTTGGACGCCCGCGCCGGCACCAATCGAACATAAATAAACACGCTCTCTGTGTGCTCGCGTTGACGTCGCCGACTCCGCCGCGTGTGCGGACGATGGTGGTATCTTCTGTCGGTCACGGGGGTTTTCGTCTCGGTCTCTGATGTTCACCCTGCTTTCGCTGTGGGAATTCCGGTGAACGTCGCCCAATTTTACTAGTCCATTTATGTTGTCTGTTGATTGTTGATGTGCGTGAATATAGGTCGATGTTGACATGTCCTCGACGAGGAGTGGCAGTGAAGCTTGCGAAGCGCCCATTCGAAGAATCTCCGAGACGACGTAGGACTTCTGCTGGTAACAGGCTGCTCGGTGGCCTGACCGTCGCCGTGCTGTGCAGTGCGGGACTGTCGCTGGCCGGTCCTGCGCAGGCCGCCTCCGCTGAGAGCGGTGACGGTCTCGCTTTGACGCCTCCCATGGGATTCAACAACTGGAACACGACCCACTGCGGGCCGGAGTTCAACGAGGAGATGGTCAAGGGGATCGCCGACATCTTCGTTGAGAAGGGACTGAAGGACGCCGGCTACGAGTACGTCAACCTCGACGACTGCTGGGCGCTTCCCGTGCGGGACGTGAACGGCAAGCTGGTGCCCGACCCCAAGCGTTTCCCGAATGGCATCAAGGCCGTTGCCGACTACGTCCATTCCAAGGGGCTGAAGTTCGGCATCTACACCAGTGCCGGTACGAAGACCTGCAACGTGAACGGCTTCCCCGGTGGGCTCGGCCACGAGAAGTCCGATGCCCAGCAGTTCGCAGACTGGGGCGTGGACTACCTCAAGTACGACAACTGCTACAACTGGGGCGTGGACGCCCAGAAGCGCTACACCGACATGGCCAACGCGCTCAAGGAGACCGGGCGTCCCATCGTCTACAGCATCTGCGAGTGGGGCGAGAACAAGCCCTGGGAGTGGGCGGGAGATCTCGGCCAGCTGTGGCGCACGACCGGTGACATCAGCGACAGCTGGGACAGCATGCTGTCGATCATGAAGGCGAACCTGGAGCTCGACGAGTACGCGGGTCCCGGCCGCTGGAACGACCCTGACATGTTGGAAGTCGGCAATGGCGCGATGACCGACACCGAGTACCGCACGCACTTCTCGATGTGGTCGATCATGGCTGCGCCGCTGCTGATCGGTTCCGACCTGCGCCACGCGGACGAGGCGACGATGGAGATCCTGGGCAACCGCGAGGTCATCGCCGTCGACCAGGACCCGCTGGGCAAGCAGGGCAAGGTGATCTCCCAGCACGACGGCCGCTGGGTCGTGAGCAAGGAGATGCAGGACGGTTCCCGGGTGGTCGCCCTGTTCAACGAAACCGACAAGCAAGTGAAGATTTCCACCAAGGCCACCGATGTCGGTTTGCCGGTCGCCGACTCTTACACGGTCCGCGACTTGTGGAAGCACGCGGACTCCACGTCGAACGGTGCGATCTCGGCCGACGTTCCGGCGCACGGCACGGTGCTGGTCCGGGTGGCGCCGCAGCAGTGACGAGCATTCGGTTGGTGGGCCTCGTCTCCGGGCCGGACCCACCGCCGTCTGCGAGCCAATCCGGGGGGGCGTGGCTGTGGGTGGGTGCGTTCGGTTTGCATGCCTCCGCTCACCCGGTCGACCGCTCCAGAGGCGGCCGGGTGAGCCGAGGCGGTCGCGCGCCGGTGGCGGCGGTATTCGCGGAGGCATCCGTGCGCCATGCGCCGCTGGTCGCCGTTCATGTGTGGAGCGATGTCGCCATCGATGAGTGGTTCGCCCTCGACGCCGACCGGGATTAGGCTTCGCTTGAGGCAAAGGAGAGTTTGATCCGCGCAGAGCGCCTCACAGGTTGGCAAGAGCAGTACCCGGGCCGGTGCGGTTTCTGACCCTGCACGGTGCCGAGGCTCAGCTCATCGTCGTTGGTAGCCGTGGCCGCGGGGGGCTTACCAGAATGATGCTGGGCTCGACCAGTCGTGCCCTGCTGCGCTCCGCTCCCTGCCCGGTGCTGGTGGTGCAGGCTGGGAACGGATGCTCTCGGGCTTACGCGTGGCCGGCTGATGGCGGGATCGTCTGGAGGTGAGTGGCATGACCACCGATGGCGACTCGGCATGGTCCGCCACGGAGCACGCGAGGCCGCAGCGGTTGTCACGGGCCGTGTACGAACGCGAGCTCGTCAGGTTGCAGGCGGAGTTGGTGAAGCTGCAGGAATGGATCCGGGCTGAGCAGGCGCGTCTCGTGATCTTGTTCGAAGGGCGAGATGCTGCGGGGAAGGGCAGCACGATCAAGCGCGTCACGGAGTTCCTCAACCCCCGGGTGGCACGGATCGTTGCGTTGCCCGCCCCGACCGAGCGGGAACGAGGCCAGTGGTATTTCCAGCGGTACGTCGCGCAGCTCCCCGCAGCCGGTGAAATCGTGTTGTTCGACCGCAGCTGGTACAACCGCGCTGGGGTGGAGTACGTGATGGGGTTCTGCACCGACGACGAGCGCCGGAGCTTCCTGGAGCAGTGCCCGATCTTCGAGCGGCTGCTCGTCGATGACGGGCTGCTGGTGCGCAAGTACTGGTTCTCGATCAGTCGCACCGAGCAGGAGCGGCGGCTGCGCAAGCGCGTCGAGGATCCGATGCGCCAGTGGAAGCTCTCCCATGTGGACCTGGAGTCGGTGGTCCGCTGGGAGGAATACTCGCGCGCTCGCGATGAGATGCTCGCCGCGACGGACACGCGGGAATGTCCTTGGTACCTGGTGGAAAGCGAGGACAAGCGGCGAGCGCGGATCAACATGATCGCGCACCTGCTGTCGAGCGTGCCGTACCACGAAGTCCCGCGCCCCCGGATGGAACTGCCTGTCCATGCGGAGACCAGCGGCTATCGTCGACCGCCACGTCGCATGTTCACATACGTGCCCGACCACGCCGCATCGCTGGAATGAACCGGATCACTGGCATGGTGAAGTTCTGCCGGTCTCCACGTCCGGATTCCGCGCCTCTGGAGGGGCGATCGCCTCTGCCGGCGAGGCTCCGCAAGTTCGAGGCTGGACGCAGAACCCGCTCACGGTGTTCCCGGGCGCCGGGCGACGCCCGGGATCGCGATTCGTCGAGGTGGTGTCATGAGCGCTGACCAACCGGCCGAGACGTCGTCGGTCGAATCCGAAGTGATCGCTCTCGCCAGCACACCGTTCGTCGCGGTGCGCGGAGACATCGACGCGATGGCGGCGTTGCAGGAGATGTACCGCAACGGCGTCTGGAAGAGCGACGCCGACCCCGTCAACAACAACCAGCAACGCCTGAGCTGGACCGCACTCGCGAAGAACAGCTATCTGCCCGCAGGCGCGGCCGTCGAGCATCGCGTACAACTCCTCGGAGCGCCTACCGCGACTCGCCACGAGACGACACCGCGCAAGACCTTGACGATGGCTCCACCGCGCCGGCTCCCGGCCCTCACCGGGTTTCTTTGGTCGGCGTCTCTTGTGGACGGATTGGATTCAGGGGCGCAGGTCGGCATCAGTCCGACCGAGCTGTTCTGAGCGGTCGATTGCCGATCAGCGGTGGCGCCGCGCAAGGCCGTTCGTTTCGGCTCTTTGGCGTGCTCGCGTTTCGCGCGCCGGGCGGGACAGCCTGGTAGCAGGGTTCGCAGGCAGCCCCTGACGCGAAGAGCTTGATTCTCGGGTCGATGACGTGGCACCTCGGGTCTGCGGCGTCGCGGCAGATCCCGTGATGCCCGGCCTGGCTGCACAGGCAGGCGCAGAGCATGGCTCGTTCACCTTTCGTTCTACCGGTGGGTGGTTTCCTCGATGCGGGCTCCTTCCGGGCCCTGTCGGGTCAGCTGTCGGCGCAGCTCTCGTTTGAGGACTTTGCCCGCCGCGGTGAGAGGTAGTTCGTCGACGACGCGGACTTCCCTGATGCGCTGGTAGGGCGCGACGCGCTCGGCGACGAAGGCTGCGAGCCGCTCGGCGAGGTCGGGGGCGGGGTCGGTGGTGCGGGGCACGACGAACGCGGTCGGGATCTCGCCCACATCGGGCTGCGGCGCCCCGACGACGGCGCACTGGACGACGTCGGGATGGCTGCCGAGGATCTCCTCCAAATGCACCGGGTACACGTTGTAGCCCTTGTAGATGATCATGTCCTTGCTGCGGCCGACGATGTAGAGGTTGCCGTGGTCGTCGAACCTGCCGAGGTCGCTGGTGCGCAGCCAGCCGTCGATGAACTGGCGGCGGTCTGGTCCGGGGCGTTGTGGTAGCCGTCGGCGACCTGCGGGCCGCGGGCCCATATCTCGCCGACCTGCCCGGCCGGGACCGGCTGGCCGAGGAGCACTCAAGAGGCGAGGATGCTTTTCCTTGGTGCGAACACTTCTTCGTGCATGGGGCGGTTGGCGCTGAACCGCGGGTGGTCGAGCCGAACCTGAGTCCTAACAGGCCGATTGCTGAGCGGGCGTTGTTGTGACCCGAGGTGTGCGGTGCTGACGTGTGGAAGCCTGTGGCGGCTTCCGCAGTCGTGTTGTCAGTAGCCGCCGAAGGTTCCGACGAGGCGCGCCCCTCGCCAGTGCCGCTTGACAACCGGATTAAGAGTCGAGGTAGGTGCCGATGTGCTCGGTGATCTCGGCCTCGGCGCGTTGCGGGTCGCCGGAGCTGAGGGCGTCGAGGAGTGCGCGATGCTGTTCGACCACGGCGTGCGGGCTGTCATGTTGCGGGGCGTCGCGGAGGAAGTATGCCCGCACCCGAGGCTGGATCGTGCGCCAGATCTGCAGCGACTGCGTGTGTCCTGTGGCCGCGATCACGGTCTCGTGGAACGCGACATCGAGGTCCGCGATACGTCGCGCGTCGAGCGGGTGGGCCGCTGATTCCATTTGCTGAACGATCACCTCGAGCGCAGCGCGGAGCTCCTCGTTCTCCGCCTTCGCCGCATCGCGGAACGCGACTTTCTCGATGACGAGACGGATCGGCACGAGAATCTCGGAGATCTCCTTCTGGGGGATCTCTGCGACGACGGCACCGCGATAGGGGTGCGAGATGACGAGGCCCTCTCGTTCGAGGACCATGATCGCTTCGCGGACCGGTCCGCGGCTGATGCCGTAGTTCGCGGAGATGTCGCGCTCGACGAGCCTTTCGCCGGCGGGGAGTTCACCCGAGGCGATGCGTTCGCGCAGGTTGCGCAGGATCCAGTCGCGCCTTGACTCGGGCGGCGAAGCGGGCAGTGCCGACATCGTGCAGGACTCCTCGGTTGGGCGCCTCAGCCTAGCAGATGGCTGATGGTTGACCATCTGCCATTTGCGACCTACTGTCAGCGTCTCGTCAGGGAGTCCCGTGGAGAGGCTGGGCAATGAAGCTAGGGACATCAGCACGGCAGAGGCGCACGGACACCGGACATCGAGTGCCGGGCAAGGTCACGACCGCGGCGGTGCTGGGAACGGTGCTCGAGTGGTACGACTTTGCGATCTACGGCGCGATGGCCGCTGTCATCGGACGCCTTTTCTTCCCGACGGACGATCCGAAGGTCTCGCTGCTGGTGGCCCTCGCCTCGTATGCGGTGGGGTTCGTGTGCCGTCCCATCGGCGCGATCTTCCTGGGTCGTCTCGGCGACCGCGCCGGCCGTCGGAGCATGCTCGCTCTGACGATGGTGATCGTCGGCGTCTCGAGCCTGCTCATCGGTCTGCTCCCGACATACGCCTCGATCGGTTTGCTCGCCCCGGCGCTGCTCGTGGCGTTGCGGATGATCCAGGGTCTGGCGGTGGGCGCCGAGTGGACCGGCGGGGCGACGTATCTCCTCGAGCACGCACGCACTGGCCGGCGTGGGTTGTTCTCAGGCATCGTGCAGGCATCGACGGTTACCGGGTTCCTGCTCGGGACGGGCATTGCCACCGTCATCGTCCGAGTCATACCTGAGCAGACAGTCGACGCGTGGGGGTGGCGCGTCCCGTTCCTCGTCGGCGGCGTCGTCGCGGCGATCGGGCTGTTCGTCCGCCTCAAGCTCGACGAGTCCCCGGCCTACCGAGAGCTCGGCGAAGACGTGCGCTCGCATCAGCAGAGCACGAACGATGTCCCTGCCGCCGACGACGAGTGGCGAGCACCAACGCGCCGCAACTGGCTGCTCGTGCTCGGCATCGTCTTCGGCGTGACCCTCTACGGGTACACGGCGACCAGTTTCCCGGCGTTCCTGACCGGAATCGACGCCCTTCCCCTGGCGGATGCCCTGACGACCAACGTCGTAGCTCTGCTGATCGAAGTGCCGCTGATCATCGCCGCGGGTGCCCTGTCCGACCGTGTCGGACGCAAGAAGCTGATGATGGGCGCCATGGCGCTCTTCGCGCTCGGCACCTACCCGGTCTTCGCGCTCGTCGCCAGCGGCACCATCGCCGGTGCCCTCCTCGGCCAGGTCGTCTTCGTCGTCTTGTTCGCCACGGTCTCGGGCCCGATGGCAGCGATGTTCATCGAGTTGTTCCCCACTCGGGTCCGTTCGACCGCGTTCTCCAGCTCGTACAACATCGGCGTGGCGGTCTTCGGTGGCACCGCGCCCTTCGTGAACACGTTCCTCGCGACATCGACCGGTGTCGACGTCGCCCCAGCGTTCTACCTCACCTTCGGGGCGCTGATCTCGCTCGCCTTCCTCAGCCGCGTACGCGACCGTCACGACCAGGAGCTCCGCTGATGCCCGCGGTCATCGCTCCCGCCGTTGACCTCGTCCTGCTCGGCGGGAAGGTCGTCGACGGCACGGGCGCCCCCGCACGGGTGGCCGACGTCGCTGTCAAGGACGGGCGAGTAGTCGCCGTCGAGAGCGGCCTGCGCGCCGAGGCGGGGCAACGCATCGATGTCACGGGGCTGACCGTTGCCCCCGGCTTCATCGACCCGCACAGCCACAGCGACTGGTCGGTCCTCGGCAACCGCGACGCCCAGAGCACCATCCGTCAGGGCGTGACGACCGAGGTCGTCGGCAACTGCGGCGTCACGTACGCACCCGTCCCTCCGGCCGGCGTCGACGCAGCCCGCAACGCGCTGAGCGCGTACGGGTACGACGGAGAGGTCACGTGGCGCTGCTTCGCAGATCTGCTCGACGTCGTGCATCGCTGCGGAGGGGGAACGTCTCAGAACCTGGCGTGGTTCGTCGGGCACACGGCTCTGCGCGATGCAGCCGAGGTACGCGGCACCGGCGCCGACGCTGACGGCATCACGCGGATGGTCCGACACCTCGAGGAGGCGATGGACGCTGGGGCGCTCGGGATGTCGAGCGGCCTGGAGTACGGCTCCGGGCGTGATGCGACCACCGATGAGCTCACCGGCGTCGCCGCCGCGCTCTCCCGGTACGACGGCATATACGCCAGCCACATCCGCAACCGCGACGCCCACCTCCTCGACGCCGTGGATGAGTTCCTCGCCATCGCACGGCGCAACGACCTTCGTGCGCAGCTGTCGCATCTCAACGTTCGCCACGACACCGGCGCGTCGCCGGATGCCTGGCACGAGGCCGTCGGCCGACTCGCCGCCGAGCGGAAGGCAGGGATGGACGTGCTTGCCGACATGACCCCCTACCCGCACGGCATCGGCCTCGCCACCGGCCTGCTGCCGGGATGGATTCTCGCCGACGGTCCTGTCCAGACCGCACGGCTACTGGATGACGCCGAGGTTCGGGGCCGGCTGCGCGGCGACTGCGACCGGTACTGGCGGTTCGTGCACAAGGGACAGTGGGACCGCGTCGTTCTCGCGACCAGTCCGGCGACACCGGAACTGGAGGGCCTGTCCTTCCCGCAGATCGCCGAGCGCCGGGGACAGGACTGTTGGGACGCGTTCTTCGATGTCCTCCAGGCAGCCGGGGCGGACCTGCACGCCGTGCAGCTGATGGGTCGATTGTTCACCGCCGAGCACGTCGCCGAGGCGATCGCCCATCCGCTGTTCTGCCTCGGCGTCGACGGGTTCACCAGCCGCACCGACGGACCTCTCGCCGAACGCACGCACCACCCGCTCTTCTTCACCGGCCACACCCATTACATCGCCCACCACGTCCTGCAGGCCGGCACCCTCACTCTCGAGGAGGCAGTGCGGAAGATGACCTCGATGGTCGCCGACCGCTTCGCACTGCACGGGCGTGGGCGCGTCCAGGTGGGAGCACATGCCGATCTCGCCGTGCTCGATCTCAAGGCCCTCGCAGCCCAGGACACGTTCGCGTTCGCCGGGCGCTACGCGGCTGGGGTGCCCCACGTCATCGTCAACGGCCGGCTCGTCGTCCACGACGGACGGCACCTTGGCACCCGTGCAGGGCAGTACCTGCCGCGAAGCTGACCACGCATCAGAACACCACTACACCGCGAAAAGGGAGACAGTGAAGATCATCGACGTCAGGGCCACCGGACTGCGCGGCGCGACACCTGAAGGAGGCTGGCAAGAGGAGCTGACGCAGGACGACGTGGTGCACACCCTGGTCACCGTCCACGCCGAGGACGGATTCGTCGGCATCGGCAGCGTCTTCACCAGCGAGAACTTGGTGCGAGGCGCGCTTGAGGTGCTGCGTCCCCTGATCATCGGTTCCAACGCGCTGGAGCCCGAGCGCACCAGCGAGCGGCTGCACCGCACCACGTTCTGGATGGGGCGTGGCGGATCGATCACACACGCCATCAGTGGCATCGACACCGCGCTGTGGGACATCCTCGGCAAGGCCACCGGCCAGCCGGTCGGCCGCCTCCTCGGCGGCCGCTATCGCGAGCGCGTCCGCCCGTACGCCTCCCTGCTCATGGACCAGCCCGAGCCGCTGCGCGACCACCTGCTCCAACTGCGGAACGCCGGCTGGACGGCGTTCAAGATCGGCTGGGGACCGTTCGGCCGCACCGATGAGCGCCTCGACGAGCGCATCGTCGCGGCCGCCCGCGAGGCCATCGGACCCGACGCAATGCTCATGGTCGACGCCGGCGGCAGCGACAGCGCTTGGACCCAGGGCTACAAGTGGGCACTGCGCACCGCACACATGCTGCGCGACTACGACGTCGCCTGGTTCGAGGAACCCCTGCCTCCCGACGCGCTCGACGACTACACCCACCTGCGCCGCCTCGCGCCCGTCGCGATCTCCGGCGGAGAGGTGCTGACCCGCCGGCAGTCGTTCCACCCGTGGATCGAGGCCGGCGCGCTCGACATCGTCCAGCCCGACGTCACCAAGGTCGGCGGCACCAGCGAGCTGCGGCGCATCGGCTGGGCGGCCCACGACCACGGCGTCAAGCTCATCCCTCACGGCTGGAACACCGCCGTCGGCCTCGCTACCGATCTCCAGCTCGCGTCCGCGCTGCCCGACACGGACCTCGTCGAGTACGTCACCGGATCGCCGTACATCGACGACATCACCACTCGGCCCTGGCAACTCGACGACGACGGCATGCTCGCCATCCCTGACGAACCCGGCCTCGGCATCGACCTGGACCCCGGCAAGCTCGCCCAGTACACCGACGCCGACCACCTGCTGGGCGCAGCATGACGCGCCCGGTCCGCACATCGGACAGGAGAGCACGAACCGCCCCGGTCCTGGTGGAGACTGATGTCACCAGCTTCCGCGCGGAAGCATTCCGCCAGCTGTCGGCCGCGTAGTTCCAAAGCGTCGACATGGCCTGCGGCCGCGGGCTTGCGGCCGGGGCGGAAGCCGTAGCCCGCCCCGGCCGGGTCAGCGGGTCACATGAACCCGCGGTTGGTGCCCAGCAGGGCCTGCCACTCGGTGGTCTCCGACGCCTGGTACTCCACGGGCGGTGCGGCCTGGCCCCCGGCGCCGTCCTGCTCGAACGCCGTGCCGTCGGTCTCCAGATCCTCCAGGAGGTTCTTCAGCGCGCCGTCCGCGGTGACGTGCGGCATGACGAACAGGTGGCACAGCGTGGTCGTCTCGTCGATCGGGACGCTCGCCAGCGAGTACTTGCGGACGATGTGCTTGTTCGGTTGCAGGAACTGCACGCTGAGCGTTTCCGGCGTGTAGCCGGGGCGCAGGTCCTTACCGAGCCGCTTCCCGAGTTCCTTGAGCTTGTCGTGGGTCCGGCGGGCGAGCTTGACGCTCTCTGCGATGCGGTGGACCTGCTCCTCCTCGGGGTGCTTGGCGAGCTGGTTCCACAGCACGATGGGCGAGAAACCGTTGCGCGATCCGGCGAACGTGGTGTCCGGCGAGGCCACGTAGGCGGCCATCGGCGGCGGCTGGATCTCGAACTCGCGGCGCGTCATGTAGATCCCGCACGCCCACGGCGATCCGGGGTACTTGTGGCCGCTGGTGACGATGGAGCTGACCTGCTCGACGCGGAAGTCGAAGTCCGGGATGTCGACCTTCTCGTCGCCCAGCAGACCGGAGTCGTGGGCCTTCTTCAGGTACGGCAGGTAGGAGGCGCCCAGTGCGCCGTCCACGTGGATCCAGAACGCACGCCGTTTGTCCTTGATCGGCGTGCCGCTTTTGGTGTTGACGGTGAACTCCCGCTCGCCCATCGAGTAGTGGTCGAACACCTTCTTCTGGAGCCGCTGGGCGATGCTTCCCACGTCGTCGTAGGCGCCTTTGAACGTGGTGCCCAGGTTGCAGACCACCAGTACCGGGTGCCCCCGCCGGGCGAAGAAGTCCACAGTGGTCACGAGCCGCTCGATGTTGATGCTGCCGTCCTCGTTGGACGGGATCTCGGCGGGCCAGCAGTCCTGGTAGCCGCAGGCCTTGTACTCGTGGAACTCGCTGTAGTACTTGTTTCCGACCTCACCGAAGGTGGGGATCGCGAGCGTGTGCGCGGCCTTGGCGACCGAGTAGTGGCTGTCCTGCGAGAAGAACGCCACCGGCTGCAATGCGTTGGCCCGCTTGGTCGGCGTGTCCAGGTAGGGCGCGCTGACCGCGGCCTGCGACATGAGCAGACCCGGGTCCTCGCCGGGGTTGGCGAGCAGGATCTTGCCGGACAGGTAGTCCCGGGCGTTGAGCAGCCCGTAGACGTTGCCCTCGGAACTGCCCATGGACAGCACATAGCCCCACGCGCTCTTCCACGCCTTCTTGCTGCTGGACGGGTCGTACGGGCTGAGGCCCCACAGCTCCGCGTACCGCTTGAGCACCGCCTTCTCCAGCGGCTTGGTGTGCGTGGCGAGGTTGGAGTCGACGTAGGGATCGCCGATGTTGTTCGTGTGCACGCCGAGGAAGTGCGACAGGTCGTCCCGGATCGCGTGCAGGTCCTGGTTCACCTGGTAGCCGAGGAAGCGCTCCTGGTAGTAGTCCAGGTATTTCTTCAGCTCCCCGAGCCGGGCAATGCGCTCCTTGTCGTTGAGCCCCTTGCCGGTCAGCTCGAACGACTTGTCGTCGAGCTTGGGTGGATTCTGCTCGGTCATCTCATCCTCCTCGTGATCACTGCTGGGACAGGGCTTTGAGGAACAGGGCCTGGGCGAGCGTCATCCGCTCCAGTTCGCCGAGGTGGACGCTCTCGTGGGGCGCGTGGATGCGGGCAGCGGGCTCCTCGCAGCCCCATAGCAGCACCGGTGCGTCAGGCTTGCGGGCCTGGAGCAGGTTGACGAGCGGGATCGAGCCGCCTTGGCCGAGCGTGGTGGGGTCCTGCCCGTACGCCTCCTTCAACGCGGCCTGGGCCTTGGCGAAGGCGGTCGAGCCGGTCCGGGCCTCGAAGCCCTCGCCGCCACCGGCGTAGGTCACCTCGACCGGCAGGAACCACGGGCGGTGCTGGTCGATGTGCCTGCGCAGCGCCGCGAACGCGTCGGTGGGCTTCTGCCCCGGCGCCAGCCGGATGCTCACGCGGGCGGTGGCCTCGGACCGCAGCGCGTTGACCGACTGGTGCACGGGCGGCGGAGCCCCGTCGAGCCCGGTCACGTTGATCGACGGCTTGAAGTAGAGCCGTTGCGCCACGGACCCGGTGCCGATCAGCGGTACGCCGCAGTGCACGCCCGCGTTCTGCCGGTAGGTCGTCGCGTCCGGATGGTCCGAACCGGTCCACGGCTTGCTGAGCAGGCCCTCGACCGCCACGTCTCCCTTGTCGTCGTGCAGCGTCGCCAGGATGCGGCTCAACGCCATGAACGCGTCCGGGGCCGGACCGCCGTACATCCCCGAGTGCACGGGCGCGTCGAGTGTCCGCACCGTGACGTCGGCCTGGGCGATCCCGCGCAGCGTGGCGGTCAGCGCCGGACGGCCGACCGCGACACCGCCGGTGTCGGCGACGACGTAGGCGTCGGCCTTGAACCTGTCCTTGTTCTCCGGCTTCGCGAGGTACTCCTCCAGCGAGCCGGTACCGCTCTCCTCCTCGCCCTCGATGAGGATCTCCAGGTTCACCGGCGGGTTGTTGTCGAATGCCCGCAGCGCGCCGACGTGCATCATGATCCCGGACTTGTCGTCGGCAGCGCCACGCCCCCGCAGGCGGCCGTTCACCTCCGTGGGTGTGAAGGCTTCCGTCTCGTCCCACGGCCCGGCCGGTTGCACGTCGTAGTGCGCGTAGAGCAGGACCGTCGGCTTGCCCGTCCGGCCGGTGACGCTGCCGTGCACCAATGGTGCCCTGCCGGATCCGATGTCCACGGTCGTGGCGTTGCCGACCCCGGCCCCCTTCAGCAGCTCCACGACCTTTTTGGCCGCTTCCGTGGTGGCGCCGTCCTTCGTGGACCTGATCCTGACCAGGTCGCACAGGTCGGACTTCAGGGTGCTCATGAGCGACGACACCTTCTGCTTCAGCGCGGTGTCGCCGGACGTCGTGGCAGTGTCGGTGAGCATCAGACTCCTCGTGTCGCACGCGCGGGATCACGCCGTTCGCGCGACGCGAGCGGCGGAGAACCCGTCTGTTCTGGGAAGATCCCCGGCTGAGGTGGAAATCGGTCAGGTGCGTCGTGCGGTCAAATGCGAGCGTCCACAGAGGATTAATTGCCACCGAAAGCGGCGACGGCGGACGACCGGCTTGCCATGGGGCGGATGGGGAAACTCGCGCACCCTGACCTCTCGAACGTTGGCGAAGGGGACGACTCCTGTATCCCACAGCCGCGGAACCGCTGGCGACCGGAACGGGACACCTTCACTCCTCGGTGGCCGAGAACCCGCGTTCAGCCCAAAGCTATTTCACGATCCGTGTCTCTCGACTCCGACGAATGGTTGATCATGCAGCAGACGAGTGATGAATGCCCACCGGTCGTCGAAAATTCTGACAGCGCAACAAGAAAGCCCTTGTTGATCTATGCTCGGGTGCTGTCGGGTAGTTCGAGGCGGTAGTCGCCGCAGGGCGAGGAAGATCAGGGCTTCGGGGTGTGCCGAACCCGAAGGGCAGGCCGGCCAGCAGCCGGATCTTGGTGTTGGTTGATTCGATCAACGCGTTGGACAAGCCGTGGTCGGGAGTCGCATGGATGACCGAGAGCCGCGATCGGGTCGTCCGCGCAGGCTTGACGAGCTCGGGTGTCCGGCGTCGTGCCGCCCGGGGCGGACGCCGCCGCGGCGCTTCTTTGCCAGTCTCGCCTCCGACCGCGAAGACGCGCAGACCCGTGAAGGCCTGCGGCCACTTCCGGAACGAACAGGCCGCGGACTCGAGTGCGTCTACCTGGCCATCATGTCCCCGGTTCCCACCGGGACCGGAAGAGGCAGGCAGGAAGTGACCACATCAACGCGATCCACCGTCGATTTGACAGATCCTCGCCGCGGTTCGGAGGTGCCCTGGTCCGTCCACCACGGTCGCAGACGTGCTTGAGCAACCTCGACCGGACTAATGAGGGATGGAGTTCCTGGCGGCCGGCCAGGGATCGCCTTGCGAACACCTGATGGGACGTGTTCTGGTTCGGGGAGGGATCATGGGGGTTGTTGGCCCATGATCCCTCCCCAACGGCTCTCATTCAGTCGCAATTGACGATGCTCATTGAGGTGATCTCAGTGGGTTCGGGTGGCTGAGGGCCTGAAGAGGTGTGGAGGTGGGGTCCTGGTAGAAGAGGTCTCACCACAAGATCGGCTTCTGTAAGGCCGGGACCCCACGTGATCACCTATCGTGCCACGCTTGATGTCGCTGACGAACTCGCCCACTACCTCAGCCGGCTTCTGGTCCAGGAACGCCGCCGCCGCGCTACCCCGCTCGGGCGGCGAGCGTTGTCGACGTTCCAGCAGGCAGTGCTGGGGTTGCGGTGGTTCCGTGACCGCACCGCCATCCCCGGACTCGCCCGCGACAACAACATCTCCCGCGCGACCGGATACCGGTATATCGACGAGGTCATCGAGGTCCTGGCCGTCCAGGCCCCGGACCTGCGGGGCAGGGCCAGGCCGCCACTGCGATCGCGAAGGCACTCAGCTCAGGAGCGGAGGCCACGTTGGCGCACAATGACAGTCCAATTCCGAGGGTGAACGGCAGCCACGCTTTCCACTGTCCGCCGTCGCGTCGGCTGTGGTCGTACTTCCATAGCTCGACCGTGGCCATTGTCAGCAACCCATCCACGAGCAACGGCCAGATCGTCGCGGTGGCCTCGTCCGTGCCGAACCGCAGAGCGGACTCCCGGCCATGCCGGTACGAAACGAAGGCCGCGCCCACGGCCAGCAGCCACCTCGTTCGGGCCAGGCGGTTGGCTCGTACCGGATGCACGCGGATTCAGCCTTCGCTCGGCCCCCGCCGAATTGCGGCAACCCAGGGCAGATGTTTACCGAGGCGGGCCTGTGCCGCTTCTGGGCGCTGAAGAACGGGGATCGCTACGAGACGCTTTCTGCGACGTACCTGCCGAGGTTGTGCTCGTGCACTTGTGACGCCCCTTCGTAGATGCGGAGCGCGCGCACGTCGCGCCACATCCGGGGAATCGCGTGGTCGCCGACGATGCCCTCGCCGCCGAGGATCTGGACGGCGCGGTCGGCGATGCGGCCGGCCATCTCCGTGCAGAAGTACTTCGCCGCGGCGATCTGGTGGCGCGGGATGGGGCCGGTGTCAAAGGCGCGGGCGGTGTCGAGGACCAGGGCGCGGCCGGCCTGAAGCTCGGCGTAGCTGGTGCCGAGCATGGCTTCGACGGTGCCGATGTCGGCCAAGGGGCGGCCGAACTGGTGGCGGCGGGAGGCGTGGACCGCGGCGTCGTTCAGCAGCCGTGTGGCTTGGCCGACCGCGGTGGCGGCGACGTGGGTTCGGGCGTGGTTGATCCCTCGCAGCGCGAGGCGCAGGCCGTTGCCGGGTTTCCCTCCGATGAGGTTCGCGACCGGCACCCGCACCTCGGCGAGGGTGATCTCGGCGACCGGTCCGGTCTCGTGGCCGTTCATCCGGGGCGGCACTCGGATGTCCACGCCGGGCGCGGACGGATCGACGAGGAACGCCGACAGCCCGGCTCCGCCGGGGGAGTCGGGGTCGGTTCGCGCGAAGACCATGAGGAGGTCGGCCCATGCGGCATTGGTGATGTACCGCTTCTCCCCGTCGAGCACGTAGTGTTCGCCGTCGCGGATCGCGCGGGTACCGACGGCGGCGGCGTCGGAACCGGCGTCGGGCTCGGTGAGCGCGAACGCGGTGACGCACTCGCCGGCGGCCATCGCCGCCAGGTAGCGATCGCGTTGTTCGGTGGTGCCGTGGTCGAGGATGATCTGGCTGGCCAGCCCGATGGTCGTGGAGAACCGCGATCGGTAGACGCAGGATGCGCGGGTGAATTCCAGGGTCAGCCGGACCTGCTGTTCGACGTTCCAGCCGAGCCCGCCGTGGTCGCGGGGCAGCGTGATACCGAACAGGCCGAGCTCGGCCATGCGTCCGACCAGGTCGGGTGGTACCTCGCCGCGCGTGACCATCTCCTGCTCCCGCGGGATTAGCTCCTCGTCGGTGAAGCGCGCGATGAGATTCAAGTATTCGTTGAAGTCCAGTGCGCGGACCTCGGATGTGATCATGTTCTTCGTCCTTGCGTCGATGGAGATGTCGAGCTCGACCAGGGGCGGCCTGCTCTCATTCGGGAAAGGCTTCTGGTGGCGGTCGCAGCGGGTCCGCGATGTGAAACGTAAGTAGAGGATCAGCTGTAGATCGATCACCGATCGGTGAAATGTGATCAACACAGCGAGAGGAGCGTGGTCTTAGGATACTAAGTGAACGACGGATAAGGTAGATGTATGACTTCTGATCTTGATGGTGCGGCGCCGTTCACCAAGCTGATCGAGCTGGAACGGGTTGAGGAGAACCTGTACCGGGGCACTTGTCACCCGGGCGCCCCGTTGACGGCGTTCGGCGGACACGTGGCGGCGCAGTCGCTGATCGCAGCGGGGTCGACGGTGCCGGCCGAGCGCGCAGTGCATTCCCTGCACGGGTATTTCATCCGTCCTGGAAGGACTGATCGGCCGATCGTCTACCAAGTGGATCGCACTCGTGAAGGCGCTTCCTTCACCACCCGCCGGGTCGTCGCCGTGCAGGACGGCGAGACGATCTTCAGTCTGTCCGCTTCGTTCCAGCGGTCGGAGGACAGCGAGGAGCACCAGGTCGACATGCCCGAGGTGCCGCAGCCGGGCAGTCCGGCCGCTGGAAGGAGCGCCGAGGACGAGGCAGAGCGGCAGATGTTCCAGGGGGCGTTGGAGACCCGGCGGATTGCCGACTCGCGCCAGGACTTCGACACCGGGCAGGGGCCGCAGCAGAAGATGTGGGTGCGCGTGGTCGGTGAACTTCCCGACGACCCGCTGGTGCACGCCTGCGCGCTGACCTACACCTCGGACGTGCGATTGGCGTCCACCGCGTACCTGCCCTTCCGCGACGCGCCTGTCGCGCCCAGGATGGCGTCGTTGGACCATGCCGTGTGGTTCCACCGTCCCTTCCGAGCCGATACCTGGTTGTTGTTCACAATGGACAGTCCGAGCTACGCGTCTTCCCGCGGTCTGACGCGCGGTCAGTTCTTCACCCAGAACGGCGGGCTGGTCGCATCGGTCGTCCAGGAGGTGCTGATCCGCAAGCGGAAGAGCTGACCGGCAGCCTCGAACCTGTCCCGGCGGGGGCCATCTCGCGGCGCGTTGCAAGCCGTCTCGCGCGCCGAGGAGAGCCGGCCCCCGCTCGGAGGGCGGACTACAGGCCGAGGGATTTGGCGATCACGGTCTTCTGGACCTCGTTGGTTCCGCCGTAGATCCGCGAGACGCGGGTGTCCGCGTAGAGGCGGGCGATCGGGTACTCACGCATGTAGCCGTAGCCGCCGTGCAATTGGAGGCACTTGTCGATGACGCGGCCGGCCATCTCGGTGCCGAAGAGCTTCAGCTTGGCGGCGTCGGCGGCGGTAAGTTCGCCCTCGTCGTGGAGGTTCATGGCCCGGTCGACCATCGCCTGGGCCGCCTCGATCTCGGTGGCGCACTCGGCGAGGACGAACTTGGTGTTCTGGAAGGAGGCCACCGGCTTGCTGAAGACCTTGCGCTCCGTGACGTAGTCGATGGTGAAGTTCAGCGCCGCGGTGGCGGTGGCGCAGGCGCCGATGGCGATGATCAGGCGTTCCTGCACCAGGTTGTCGGACAGGTAGTAGAAGGCATTGCCCTCCTCGCCGAGGAGGTTCTCCACGGGCACCTCGACGTTGGTGAACGAGAGCTCGGCGGTGTCGGAGCTGAGCATGCCGATCTTGTCGAGCTTGCGCCCGACCGCGTAGCCCTCGCTCTTCGCGTCCACGACCAGGATGGAGATTCCCGCTCGGCGGTTCTGCACGGTCGGCGGTGAGGTGCGTGCGCAGACCAGGACGTGGTCGGCCTGGACGCCGCCGGTGATGAAGGTCTTGGCGCCGTTGAGGACGTAGTGGGTGCCGTCCGCGGAGAGCTCGGCGCGGGTCGTCATCCCGGCCAGGTCGGAACCGGTGCCCGGCTCGGTCATCGCGATCGCGTACATGGTCTCGCCGCTCACGAAGTCGGGGAACCAGCGCTTCTTCTGCTCCTCGGTCGCGTAGCGCAGCAGGTAGCCGAGGATCAGGCCGGTGTGGACGCCGGAGGACCCGAAGGTCACGGCGGCGCGGGCGCACTCCTCGGCGATCACGGCGTGGAACTTGATGCTGGTCTGGCCGGCTCCGCCGTACTCCTCGGGAACCTCCATGCCGAGGACGCCGAGATCGCCGAGGCGGCGGTAGAAGCCGCGGGGAGGGTGACCGGCCTGTTCCCACTCGTGGAAGACGGGTGCCACCTCGCTGGTGATGAAGTCCCGGATGGTCTCCCGGAACGCTTCGTGGTCCTTGGTGAACACGTTGCGTTGCATGTGCGCTGCTCTCCTCCTGCTGTGGAACTTTGGTGAACGTCGGTTCAGGTTAGACCAGGAGGCACACCTTGGCGAGGCCCTGAAGTAAACGTAGAGTCAGTCTGATGTCGGATCAAAAGGTTGACTTACCCATGATTCCTGAGTAGAAGTAAATGACAGGACAGTTGGCGTCGCGATCGCCGCAACAGTCCCTCTGGGTGTGCGGTCAGGTCGTCGTATGAATGTCCGTTAACTACGTCCGGATCCGGCGGCCCGGGGTGAGCTCCGATCAGGTGGCAGCGGTGGAGCCGCGGTGCCGGAGCGGTTCGGCATTCAGTCTGAGGAGGAGCCAGTGAGCGACAGCGTCTATGTCGCCGGGGTCGGAATGATCCCGTTTGCGAAGCCGGGTGCGAGCGAGACCTACGACGTGATGGGGGAGCGCGCGGCGCGCGCGGCGCTGGACGATGCGGGTGTCGGCTACGACCTGGTGCAGCAGGCGTACGCCGGGTACGTGTTCGGTGATTCGACCAGCGGTCAGGCCGCGATCTACGGTCTGGGCCAGACCTCGATCCCGGTCATCAACGTGAACAACAACTGCGCCAGTGGTTCGACGGCGCTGTGGCTGGCGCGGCAGGCGATCGCCTCCGGAACGGCCGATTGCGTTCTGGCGCTGGGATTCGAGCAGATGCAGCGCGGCGCGCTGGGCGGCGGCAAGCTCCCGGACCGCCCGCCGGCGATGAAGCGGGGCATCGACGCGACCATCGGCATCCAGGGCTGGGGTGATGGGCCGATGGCCGCTCAGCTGTTCGGTGGATCCGGGCAGGCGTACATGGACAAGTACGGGGTGGGCAGCGAACTGTTCGCCAAGGTCGCGGTCAAATCCCGCAAGCACGCGGCGAACAACCCGTACGCGGTGTTCCGCACCCCGATCAGCGAGGAAGAGGTGCTGGCCTCCCCGCTGCAGCACGGTCCGCTGACCAGGCTGATGTGCTGTCCGCCCACCTGCGGGGCCGCCGCAGCGATCCTCGTCAGCGAGGACTTCGCGCGCCGGCACGGGCTGAAGACCGATGTGCGCATCAAGGCCCAGTCGATGACCACGGACGTCCCGGACACCTTCGACTCCGGCGACATGATGACGATCGTCGGGTACGACATGGCCCGGACCGCTGCCCGCAACGTGTACGAGGAATCCGGTGTCGACCCGTCGGACATCCGGGTCGTGGAGCTGCACGACTGCTTCACCAGCAACGAGGTCACCACGTACGAGGCGCTCGGCCTGACCCCGGAGGGCACGGCGGAGAAGTTCGTCCTCGACGGGGACAACACCTACGGGGGCCGGGTCGTGGTCAACCCCTCCGGCGGGCTGATGTCGAAGGGACATCCGCTCGGCGCCACCGGGCTGGCCCAGTGCACCGAACTCGTGTGGCAGCTGCGCGGTCAGGCGCAGGCGCGTCAGGTCGACGGTGACGTCTCCTTGGCCTTGCAGCACAACCTGGGCCTCGGTGGCGCTTGCGTCGTGACCCTCTACGAGAAGGCTGGACGGAACTGATGGTCAGCAAAGATGTGATCGGGACCAAGATCCCGAGCCACGCCGCCGACATCGAGCGCGGTCGCCTGCGCTTCTTCGCAAAGGCGATCGGCGAGACCGACCCGGTCTACGCGGACGTCGACGCGGCCAAGGCGGCCGGGCACCCGGACCTGCTCGTGCCTCCGACGTTCCTGTTCTGCTTGGACGGCGAGCGCACCGACGGCTTCTCGCTGATCGATCTGCTCGGCATCGACATCCGCCGGGTGCTGCACGGCGAGCAGGAGTTCAGCTACCACGCCCCGATCCACGCGGGCGACCGGCTGACCTTCGCGGGCGAGATCACGGACGTGTACAGCAAGAAGGGCGGCGCGCTGGAGTTCGTCGTCCGCACCACCGAGGTCACCCGCAACGGGGAATTGGTGGCGGAGTTGACGAACTCGCTCGTCGTGCGCAACCCGGAGGCGGCCAAGTGAAGCTCGAACTGCCGAAGATCACCCGAACCACGCTCGCGCTGTACGCGGGTGCTTCGGGCGACCACAACCCGATGCACATCGACATCGACGTGGCGAAATCCGGTGGTATGGACGATGTTTTCGCGCACGGCATGCTGAACATGGCCTACCTCGGCCGGCTGCTGACCGCGAACTTCCCGCAGGAGCGCATCCGTTCGTTCGGAGTCCGGTTCACCGCGATCACGCCGATTCACGCCAAGCCCGTCGCCACCGCGCAGGTGGCGAAGGTGGTGGATGGCGACACGCATCTGGATCTGACCATGGCGCTGGCGGACGGCACCGTCACGCTCCGCGGCACCGCAGTGATCGAAGGAGAAATCGCAGCATGAGCAAGCTCGTAGGCAAGGTCGCCCTGGTCACCGGGTCCGGCCGGGGCATCGGCCGGCAGATCGCCCTGAAGTTCGCGTCCGAAGGGGCCAACGTCGTCGTCAACGATCTCGACCGGGAGCCGGCCGCGGAGACCGTCGCCCTGATCGAGAAGGCGGGCGGGAAGGCCGTGCCGGTGGTGGGCAGCGTGACCGAGGACGGCTTCGCCGACCGGTTCGTCAACGCCGGCCTGGAACTCGGCGGCCTCGACATCATCGTCAACAACGCCGGGTACACCTGGGACAACGTCATCCAGAAGATGTCCGACGAGCAGTGGGACGCGATCCTGGACGTGCATCTGAAGGCGCCGTTCCAGATCCTGCGTGCCGCTCAGCCCCACATTTCCCGGATGGCCAAGGAAGAAACCGCTCGCGGCGAGCGGGTGCACCGCAAGGTCGTCAACATCTCCTCCGGCGCCGGGGTCAACGGCAACGTCGGCCAGTCGAACTACTCGTCGGCCAAGGCGGGCATCATCGGGCTGACCAAGGCGTTGGCCAAGGAGTGGGGCCGCTACAACGTCAACGTGAACGCCGTGGCCTACGGCCTGATCCGGACGCGACTGACCGAGGCTCCCGCCGGTGGGACCGCGACGATCGATATCCAGGGCCGCGAACTTCCGGTCGGTGTCAACCCGGAGCTGCTCGCGCGCCTGGAGAAGGGCATCCCGCTCGGACGCGCCGGCACGCCGGAAGAGGCCGCCGGCGCCGTCTATTCGCTGTGCATCCCGGAAACCGACTACGTCTCCGGTCAGGTCATCCTCTGCTCCGGTGGTTTCTGACCGGTAGCGCACCCGGACAGGCGGGTGCCGCACGTCGGTGCCCGCCTGTCCGCCGCTGCCGAGCGCGGCAACACGTGAACGCCGAGGACGACTCGGCTCCCGACGCACCGAACCGAATGCCCCGCGGTGATCCGCGCGTTCACCGACGTTCCCACCGCCATAGGAGAGCCGTCGTGCACCTCACGCAGAGCCTGCACCGAGTCGTGCAACAGACCCCGGATGAGATCGCCACGATCTGCGGCGACCGGGTGCGCACCCACCGCGAGGTCGCGGATCGCATCGCCCGCCTGGCCGGGGCGCTGCGCGCGCTGGGACTGCGGGAAGGCGACCGGGTTGGACTGCTGGCCGCGAACTCGGACCGGTTCCACGAGTTCTTGTACGCGGTGTGGTGGATGGGCGGCGTGGTGAACCCGGTCAACACCCGGTGGAGCTCCCGCGAGATGGTGTACTCCCTGGAGGAATCCGGCACCCGGGTGCTGTTCGTGGACGATGCGTTCGCCGCCCGCGTTCCCGAGCTCAGATCTCTCTGGGACGGCATCTCGACCGTCGTGCACTGCGGTGATGGCGGGCTGCCCGCCGGCATGGCCGACTTCGAGTCGCTGATCGAGGACCACGAACCGGTGGCGGACGTCCGCCGCGGCGGTGATGACCTCGCCGGGCTCTTCTACACCGGTGGTACCACCGGCTTCCCCAAGGGAGTGATGCTCAGCCACCGCAGCATCATGACCTCCTCGTTCGGCCTGCTGGCCACCAATCAGAGCGCCCGGCGCGGGGGTCGAGCCCTGCACGTCGCTCCGCTGTTCCACTTGGCCGCGTTGGCCGCCTGGAACAGCCAGTGCGTGATGGGCGGATCGCACGTCTTCCTGCCCGCCTTCGACCCGGCAGAGGTCCGGGGTGCCATCGAGCGGCATCAGGTCACGAACCTGTTGCTGGTACCCGCGATGATCCAGGCGCTTCTCGACCACCCGGAGATCGGGGCCCACGACCTATCCACTGTGGAGCACGTGGGATATGGCGCTTCGGTGATCTCCGAACCACTGCTCGCACGGGCCATGAAGGCCTTCCCCGGGGCGCGGTTCAGCCAGGGATACGGCATGACCGAGATGTCGCCCGGCATCACCGTGCTGACCAACGACGATCACGCGGACGAACGACTGCTGCGGTCGGCCGGTCGCGCCATCGCCGCTACCGAAGTGCGGATCGTCGATCCCGAAGACGTCGAGGTGCCGCGCGGCACGATCGGGCAGGTGGTGGCCCGGGGCGACAACGTGATGCTCGGCTACTGGAACAAACCCCGGGAAACCGCCGAAGCGCTGCGGGGCGGTTGGATGCACACGGGCGATGCGGGCTACATGGACGACGACGGCTACGTGTTCATCGTCGACCGGATCAAGGACATGATCGTCTCCGGCGGCGAGAACGTGTACTCCGCCGAGGTCGAGAACGCGCTCGCCAAGCATCCCGCGGTGGCCTCCTGCGCGGTGATCGGCGTGCCGGACGAGCAGTGGGGCGAGCGGGTCCACGCCGTGATCGTCCTCAAACCCGGGCACACCGCCGCAGCGGCCGAGCTCAGGGAACACGCCAAGACCTTGATCGCCGGGTACAAGGCGCCGCGCTCGTTCGAGTTCGTGGACGCCATGCCGCTGTCGCCGGCCGGGAAGATCCTCAAACGCGACCTGCGCGAGCCGTACTGGAACAATTCGGGGCGTTCCGTAAACTGAACCGTCGGGCACCGAAACGTCGCCGATGTGATCAATCTTTTAATTGAGATTTACAAAATGACAAGCGAGTTCATGTCTCGTCGTCGCTTGCGCAGATCAGCCGGTGATGCACCCTTTCGAAGGTTGCCCACCCGGAACTGTGTGGCTGGTTAATTTACATTTACTTAGAGTGTAGAGTGGCTAAGGTGACGACGGCCGTCGTCACCTTAGCCGTGCGCACGTGGAGGATTGACCTGTGGGGCAGGACGCGGTGGCTGTGGAGCGGGATGGCTCGCACGGTGGTGCTCGCCAGCGCCCGCGGGACCGGAAGCAGCAGATCTTGTGGACCGCCGGTCTGCTCTTCGCCGAGCACGGGTTCCACAACGTGACCATGAACCGGATCGCGAGCGAGGTGGGTATCACCGCCGGCGCTCTGTACCGGCACTTCAAGGGCAAGGACGAGCTGCTCAACGCGACCCTGCTGAACTTCTTCGACCGCCTCGACGCGGCGAGCGGCGACTCTGGTTCGCTGGACGGAATCCTGCAGGAGCGGGCGAGGACCGCGGCTGAAATGCCGACCATCGGTGTGCTGTGGTCCAGGGAAGCTCGGCACCTCTCCGAGTCGGACCGCAAGCAGCTGGCCGTTCGGTCGCGCCGGGTGAACCGGATCTACCGCGATGCTCTCCGGAAGGACAGGCCGGAACTCACCGAGGACGACGCGGTGCTGCTGGCCTGTGCGATGCAGTCGGTGCTGGCCAGCACCAGCGGTCACATCAGAGGCCTGTCGACCAAGGATTACGGCAATTGCCTGCTGGCCGGGTGCCGTGCCGCCGCCGGTGTGGAACTCCGACCGGGTTCGGCCGCGGAGAAGTCGCCCGCGCGCGGGTTCAAACCGGCGTCCAAACGGGAGAAGCTGCTAGCGGCAGCCGTGCGGTTGTTCGGTGAGCGCGGGTTCCAGAACACCAGCCTGGCCGACATCGGGGCCGCGGCGGACGTCAGCGGCCCCAGCCTCTACACCCACTTCGCCAACAAGGCCGACATCCTCGTGGCGGTGCTGGCGCGAGCGAGCCACGCGCTCTGGCTGGACCTGCACGCCGCGTTGAGTTCGAGCGCGACCGAGGCCGCAGCGCTCGACCGCGTTGTGGAGTCCTACATCGCCCTCTGCAGGTCGCAGCCGTACCTGGTCTCGGTCCTGGTCACCGAGGTGGGCACGTTGCCGGAGAGCCGGCGCAACCAGCTCGAGTACGTGCAGGAATGGGTTTCGCTGCTGATGGCCAGCCGGCCGGAACTCTCCTCCGTCACCGCACGTGCACTGGTCAGAGCGGCGATCAACGTGATCAACCACCTGAACTCGACCCCGAGCCTCGTCCGCCGTCCGGGGTTCTACGCAAACCTCATGGCCGTCGCCAGCGCGATCTTGCGCGCGGAGATCTGAACTCCGGCACCAGCGCTGTGCGCGCGGTTCAGCCGAGGGGCTCGACGCGCCCGGTGACCCCGGCGATTCGCATTCGGCTGCGGGAACCGGCCAGGTGATCTGGCGACCGGGACGGGTGCGCGAGCACGGTTCGCCGCACTCGCGCACCCCGCCGTCATGGTCGCGGGCCTCAAACCTCGGTCGCCACGCCGGTGTTGATCAGGTTTTCGATCTCGTGGTCGGGAAGTCCCGCATCGGCGAGCACCTTGCGGGTGTTCTGGCCGGGTTGCGGTGCCGGGCGAGGCACGGCGGATGGTGTGGTGCCGAAGCGAGGTGCGGGCATGGGCTGCACGATGCCGTCGGCGGTTCGGTAGGTGCTGCGGACGGCGTTGTGCGGATGTTCGGGGGCTTCGTGCAGGGACAGCACCGGTGTGGTGCAGGCGTCGGTCCCGGCGAACAGTTCCGCCCACTCGTCACGGGGCTTGGCGGTGAAGATCTCCTCCAACCGGCGATGCATGGTCGGCCAGGCCGCTTCGTCGTTCTGGGCGGCGAAGTCCGGGTCGTCGCTGAGTCCGAGGATCTGCAGGAACGCGGCGAAGAACTGGGGTTCGACGCAGCCGACGGCCATGTGCTTGCCATCGGCGCAGCGGTAGACGCGGTAGTACGGTGCGCCGCCGTCGAGCCGGTTCACGGCTCGGCGGTCTTGCCAGGCGCCGGCGCCGAGGAACCCGTAGGTCATGGCTAGCAGCGAGGCGGTGCCGTCCACCATGGCGGCGTCGACGACCTGACCGGTTCCGCTGATCTTCGCCCGCAGCATCGCGCAGGCCAGCCCGTAGGCCAGCAGCATTCCGCCGCCGCCGAAGTCTCCGATGAGGTTCAGCGGCGGCACCGGGTCCTCGGGCCCGCCGATGGCGTGCAGGGCTCCGGCGATGGCGATGTAGTTGATGTCGTGGCCGGGCATCTGGGCCAGCGGCCCGTCCTGGCCCCAGCCGGTCATGCGCCCGTAGACCAGCGCCGGGTTGACCGCCAGCAGGTCGTCGGGGCCGAGTCCGAGGCGTTCGGCCACGCCTGGGCGGAAGCCTTCCAGCACGGTGTCGCAGGTCGCGGCCAGTTTCCGCACCGCCGCAGCACCCTGCGGGTCTTTGAGGTTGATCGCCAGCGAACGGCGGTTGCGCTGCAGCACGGGGTGGGCCGGGCTGCCGGGGCGGTCGATGCGGATGACGTCGGCGCCCATGTCGCCGAGCATCATGCCGCAGAACGGGCCCGGTCCGATCCCACCGAGTTCCAGGACCCGGATACCCGCGAGCGGTCCTCGTGCTTCGGTCACGTCAGTTCACCTTCCAGTCCAGATCGGTGCCCGCTTCTCGGCGAAGGCACGGGCACCTTCTTTGGCGTCTTCGGATTCGAACACCGGTTTCGCGATGTCGGTCACGAGTCCGGCGGGGTCGCGATGGACCCGGCGGCATTGGCCAGGTACGCCTCGCGCAGGCGGGATCGGCTGAGCTTGCCGGTGGGAGTGCGCGGCAGCGGGCCGAACTCGATGCGGCCGGGGTTCTTGAAACCGGCCAGGTGCGTCCTGCAGTGATCGGCCAACGCCGCTGCGAGCCGCGGTCGTTCCGCGTCGTCCTTGGGCTCGACGACCGCCACCACGCGATGCCCCCATTCGGGATCCGGGATGCCGATCACCCCGGCATCGGCGACCGCGGGGTGGCTGAGCAGGACGGCTTCGATCTCGGCTGGGTAGATGTTGACGCCGCCGGAGATGATCAGGTCGGTGCGCCGGTCGCACATGTACAGCCAACCGGCGTCGTCGAAATATCCCACGTCGCCGGGTGCGAAGTGCTCTCCTCGCCATTGGTGCGCGGTCTCGGCCTCCTTGCCGCGGTAGGCGAACGAGGGACCGCCCTTGATGTAGATCTCGCCAGCGACCCCGGGAGGTTGTTCTTCGCCGTGTTCGTCGAGGATCTTCACCTCGTACCCCGGAACCACACGTCCGACCGTCCCGGGGTGTTCGCGCCATTCTTGAGGTGTGCAGAGAACGGCCGCACCGGTCTCGGTGGCGCCGTAGTACTCGTAGAGGACCGGGCCGAGCCAGTCCAGCACGGCCTGTTTGACCTCGATCGGGCAGGACGCTCCGGAATGGGTGAGGACGCGCAGGGACGAAAGGTCGTACGAGCGCCGGACCTCCTCCGGGAGCGCGAGCATGCGGTGGAACATGGTCGGCACCACGAACCCGGTGGTGACCCCGTGCTTCTCGATGAGCTGCAGCGTCTTCTCGGCGTCGAACCGCTCGGCCAGCACGACCACGTGTCCCATGTGGAGCGAGGAGATCGCGGTCATGTTCGGGGCCGAGTGGTACAGCGGGGCGACGGCCAGGGAAACTTCGTCCCCGACGCGCAGTCCGAACTGCTCGCTCCGGTTGCGCACCATCTGCGCGTAGACGTTCTCCGGGGCTCCATCCGGCAGAGGCCGCTTGATCCCCTTGGGTTTGCCGGTGGTCCCCGAGCTGTAGAACTGGACAGCACCCGCGCTGCGTTCCTCGGGTGCGGTGGGCGGACTGGCCAAAGCCCGCGCGTCGAGGTCGATGAACCCCGTGGCGGGGCCGAAGCACAGACGAGTTTCCCCTGCCATTCCGGCGAGATCGGCCGCTTCTGCCGTTACCCCGGCGAACCGCGGGGCCGTGACCACGACGGCGGCGCCGGAGTCGCTCAGGATGTAGCCGACCTCCGCTGCGGTCAGGTGCCGGTTGACCGGGGTGAAGTAGAGGCCGAGCTGGTCGGTGGCCAACTGGAGTGCGAAGTAGTCGGGAACGTTGGGCAGCACGGCGGCCACGCCGTCGCCACGCCGCAGGCCCTCCTGCCGCAGGACGCGAGAGATCCGATGCACCCGATCGAGCAGTGCGCCATAGCTGAACTCGGTGTCATCGGAGAGGATCAAGGCTGTGCGGTGGCGGTGTGCGTCGGCATGGCGGAAGAACCCGGCCGAATCGGTTTCTGGGGTCATCGCGCTACCTTTCGGGACGGCTGTCCGCCAGAGGGGTGGCGGACTTCGTGGTCTGCCGAAGCAACGACGTGCTTCCGGTGTGACTTGTCGGAGGCGGGATGTGCGTAGCGTCCGACGGGAAATCGGCGTAAGGAGTGGTTGCAGAATGGCTTGCGTTGCGGTGCGGGTGGCGGAACCTCAGCGTCCGCCTGGACTGCGGGAGCCGTGACTTATGTATGACCAATACACGGCGTCACGGCTGTCCTCGCCAGACGAACGCTGAGAACCCGCGGCGGTGCGAGCTGAGTCCCACACCGCATGCGGCTGACGCCGCATTCTGAAACGGCCCCTAAGACGCCCTGCGGCTGGGCTTCGAGGCGACCGACGCCGTATGTTCCGGACCGCTCGATGATCGGAGTGGTGATCAGTCCCAGCCGTCACCCGCAAAATCGCCACTCTCTCCATGACCCGGCGGCTCGGGTAGTAGTCGTTGATCGCGTAGTGCTGGACGGCCCAGTTGTCCCAGATCGCCACCGAACCAGGTGCCCACCGGAACCTCACCTGGTACTCGGGTACTCGCGCCTGGAGGCGCAGGTACTCCAGGAGGGCTTGCCCCTCGGCCTCGGGGAGTCCCAGGATGCGGTCGGTGAACGGCTCGTTCACGTAGAGGGTGCGGCGACCTGTTCCGGGATGGACCTTGACCACCGGGTGCACGACCGTCGGAAGCTCCTCGCGGAGCGCATCCCGCTTGTCGTCCGGGAGGATCCGGCCCCAGGTGGAGATCCAGTCGTGCTCTGCTTCCAGTCCGTCGATGAGGGCCTGCACGTCTTCCGGGAGGTTGTCGTACGCGGCCGCCATGTCGGCCCACATCGTGTCCCCCGCGTTGTCGGGCACTTCTGCTGCGCGCAAGACGGCGCCGCGGGCTGGCTTGGCCAGGAACGAATGGTCTGAATGCCAGACGTTCTCCATGCCGAACATCTGGCCGTCCTTGGCCAGCCGGGAGATGCGGACCTCGTCGCCGGTGGGGAAGAACGGGTTCGCCTCCGGCTCGCCCCAGATGCGGGCGATCTCGAGTTGGCGCGTCGAGGTGATCTCCTGGTCGCGGAAGAAGATCACCTTGAACTCCAGCAAGGCTCGCCGCAGTTCGGCGCGCAGTTCGTCATCGAGCTCGGCGGCGAGATCAACTCCTCGGAGCTCTGCGCCGATCACCGGTGTGGAGGGACGCACCTCGAACCGCGGGTACGGCTCGCCGGAGCTTGTCCTGTTCAGTTCGCGGACGCCACCTCGGATGAGTTTGAGTTCCACAGCGGTTCTCCTCTTCTCGTCGGTGCTGCTGTCGATCTCCACCCCCGGCCGTCAGCTGCTAGCCGGTGAGCAGCTGATCCGCCAACCACTGCCGGTGGCGGCTGGGGGTGCCAGCCCACATAGCCGATGCACGGGCGCGCCGGTAGTGCAGGTGGCAGTTTTCCTCCCAGGTGAAGCCCATGCCTCCGTGGATCTGGAGGTTCGCCGCCGCACAGGCGATGTACGCCTCGGTGCAGTAGGCCTTCGCCATCGCGGCCGCGATCGCCGACTCCGGTGACCCGGTGTCCAGGCAGCGCGCCGCGTGCCGGACCGCCACGTGTCCGGATCGCACCTGCTGGTACATGTCGGCGCAGGTGTGCTTCACGGCCTGGAACGACCCGATCGGGCGGCCGAACTGGTATCTCACCTTGGCGTATTCACCAGCATCGGCCAGGCAGCGGTCGGCGCCGCCGGCCTGCTCGGCGGCGATCGCGAGCGACGCGATCCGCAGCAGTCGAGGCATGATCTCGGCGGCGGCACCCGGCGGGCCGACCTGCCGGGCCGGGGTTCCGTCGAACGTCACCTCAGCCGTGCCGCGCCGGAGATCGAGTGACGTCAGGGGAACGCGGGTCATGCCGGTCGCCGAGGCGTCAACGGTGAACAAGCTCAGCTCATCGCCCATCTCCGCGACTACGATCAGCAAGTCGGCAGCGACCCCGTCCAGCACCGACGAGGCGCTCCCGGTGAGGAGAGCCCGATCGCCTTCCGCTTGGACGGAAATACGTCCATCCACACTGCACAGATCAGGCGCGATCACGGACCCGAGCCGGTGTCCGCGCGCCAGGTCCGGGAGGTGAGCGCGCTGTGCTGCGGTGTCCTCCGACAGCAGCAGCGCATGCACGGCCAACACCGCCGAGGACAGGTACGGTCCCGAGTACAGCGTCCGCCCCATCGCCTCCATGACGGCGGCGAGGTCGGTGAACGTTCCTCCTGCGCCGCCGAATTCCTCTGGTACGCACAGCCCGGTGACGCCGAGCTCGTCCGACAATTGCCGCCACAACCGTTCCGCCGCTTCCTCGGTGGTTACCGGATCGTGCCGGGACAACAGCTGTTCGAGCGCGTCCTGCAGCATTCGCTGCTCTGCGGTGATGAGTAGGCTCATTGCGTCGTGCTTCCTCGTGTTCGCGGGTGAATCGCTGACCGGGTCAATCGCGTTGGGTGCCGACCGTCAGATCCCGGAACGGCATCTTGTCGGTGCGGTAGGGATCTCGTGGCAACCCGAGAACCTTTTCCGCGATGGTGTTCTTCTGCACCTCGTCGGTGCCGCCGCCCAGTGACAGGGCGCACGCGTCCAGCACAGCGAAAGCCCAGTTCTCCCGATCGTCTCCGGGTTTCCAAGCCGCCCCGCTCGCGAATGCGAGTTCGCTGACCAGGTCTGCCGCGACCCGGCCGTTGGTGGACCGCCACAGCTTGCCGAGCGAGGTCTCGGCGCCGAGCGGCACGCCGGCATCGACCGAATCCGCCTCCAGTTCGGTGAGCAGTTCGGACAGGCGTTGCCCGATGTAGCAGTTGGCGAGCGCTTCCCGAATGCGGGGTTCGGCAGCGTGATCGCGGTCGTGCACGAGATCGCGCAGGCTCTCGAAGGGCACGGGGCGCCGTCCGCCGCCGGCTCCGATGGCGCTGCGCTCGTTCTGCATGAGTGCGACAGCAACCGGCCAGCCACCGTCCACCTCGCCCACGACGTGGTCGACTGGGACCAGGACGTCGTCGAGGAAGACCTCGTTGAACTCGCTGGCGCCCGTGATCTGCAGGATGGGCCGGACCGTCACGCCGGGCTGGTCCATCGGGACCACGAACATCGTGATGCCCTTGTGCTTCGGCACGTCCACATCGGTCCGTGCGAGGCAGATCGCGAACTGGGCGACTTCTGCCCGGGAGGTCCAGATCTTCTGACCGCTGAGAACCCAGCCTCCGGGCGTTCGCAGTGCGCGGGTCTGCAGGCCGGCGAGGTCGGATCCGGCACCGGGCTCGGAGTACATCTGGCACCAGATCTCCTCGCCGCGCAAGGCGGGCTCGACGTAGCGGCGGCGGAGGTGCTCATCCCCGAACTCGAGCAGCGTGGGCATCGCCATGCCCACGCCGATGGTGAAGATGTCGTCCTCCGCCGGAACACGTCCACGTGACAGCCTGGCGAACAACGCCTTGGATGTCGGCCCGTACCCGCCACCGCCGTACTCGCTCGGGACCTCCAACCCGGCGAGCCCGGCGTCGTACAACGCCTTCCGGTAGGCCTTGCCGCGCTCGACCATCCCCTCGACTCCCGCGAGCAGCGGGGGCAGTTCCTCGAAGAACCCCTCGATCCGCTCGGAGAGTTCCAGCATCGTGCGCTGATCCATGTCGGACATACCAGGTCTCTTTCGGTGGGGTTCGGTCAGCGGGTCCGGTAACCGGTGTAGCCGGGTGATCGCTTTTCGAGCAGTGCCTTGCGCGCCTCCCGCGAATCCGCGGTGTGCACGGCGAGCATCTGCGTGCGCATCTCCAGCAGCATCGCGTTGTGGAGGCTCGTCGCTTCGAGGTTGGCGTTCGCGATCTCCTTGGTCATGGCCAAGGCGAACGGCGAGTGCGCGGTCATGCTCTCCGCAAGGCGCACGGCTTCGTCCTGCAACTGCTCATTCGGCACGACTCGGTTGAGCAGGCCGATCCGCTCGGCTTCAGCGGCTCCGACGGTCCGGCCGGTCAGCATCAACTCGTTCGCCCGGCCGGCTCCGATCAGTCGTGGCAGCAGGTACGAGGTGCCGAGTTCGCATCCGGACAGGCCGTTGCGGATGAACCCGTCGGCGAACTTCGCATCGTCGCTGCCGATGCGGAGTTCAGCCATCAACGCGAGTGCGAAACCACCACCGACGGCCGGGCCGTTCACCGCGGCGATGACCGGCCTGGAGCTCCGGCGGACGGCGTTGAAGAGCGTGGTGATGTACTCGGCCCATTCGACCCGACCTTCGATCGGGTCGCGGTCTTCGATCCAGCGGTCGACGCCGCTGTGCTTGAGGTCGACGCCGGCGCAGAACCCCCGGCCGGCTCCGGTCAGGATGATCGCTTGGCAACGCCGGTCGCCGGACGCCTCACGAAGCGCTTCGACGATCTCGTTGATCATCTGCTGGGTGAACGAGTTGAGGTGATCCGGACGGTTCAGGGTGATCCGGATGGTCGGCTCCCCGGGGCGGTCTACGGTGATCGTGTCCACGACGTCAGGGCCTTTCGCTGAGAGCCTGCGGGTGCGCGTCGATTCGAGCCGCGGTGAAACCGGGCATCTGCCGCATCGCGACGGCATCCGAGAGCCGGGTGAAGTAGTCGAGCGGGTCCTCGGCCCCTGCCGCGGCGTGCAGACCGGTGATGGTCCGGTGCACACCCTGCGGTGGCAGGGCGCTCAACTCGGCAGCAAGGGCACGGGCGCGTTCCAGCGCTCGTCCGGACGGCGCGCAGTCGTGCGCGATGCCGAGGCGGACGAGTTCCGGACCGGGAACCCGGTCTCCCCGCAAGGCGATCCGCCGAGCCAGTGCGGCCGAATGCCGAAGCACCAGCCAACCTGTTCCGATCGGTGCTGCCAGTCCCTGCCGGACTTCGCCGAGCTGCAGGTACGCGTCCTCATCGGAGATCAGGAAGTCGGCCGCGAGCGCCAGTGCCGCACCGGCATTGATCGCCGCGCCCTGCATCGCGCACACCACCGGGATTTCCAGTCGGGCGAGCGAGGCGTGCAAGGGGAGCCAATGCTGGAAGAAACCGTTGATCCACTCGTCCGGATCCGCGGAGTGCATGGCTTTGAGGTCGAGACCAGCGCAGAAGACCGGGCCATCACCTCGCAGCAGCAGCACTCGTCGTTCTGCCGCTGCCGGATCGCCCGAAAGCAGTTCGAGCATGGTTTCGGCGGTGCTGATGTCCAGGGCGTTGCGCCGTTCGGGGCGTTGCAGGACCAGCTCGGTCCAGCCGTCGTGCTGTTCGACCCGAATCGGACTTCCGGTTGCGAGCGTCATCGAGGCCGCCCGTTCGCCGCGCCGCTGAGCATTGACTCGACCTCGTCCGGTGCGTAACCGATTTCGGCTAGAACTTCTGCGGTGTGCTGGCCGCAACGGGGAGCGGATTCGGTTCCGTAGGACCAGCCGTCGGCGCGGAACGGCGGTCGGGGAAGCCGGATCGGCACCCCGTCCGGGCTGTCGACGGACAGGAAGATTCCCAGCTCTTCCACCTCGGGCGCGCCTGGCACCTCCCGGTAGTCGCGGATGTTGCCCGCGACGATGCCTTGCCGGTTGAACCGGGCGAGCACTTCGTCGCGGGTCTGGTCACCGATTGCGGCTTCGAGGATTTTCCGCAGCTCGTCCCGGTGTGCGACCCGTTGCGGGTTGTCGCTGAAACGCGGATCGTCGGCCAGCTCGGGGCGGCCGATCGTGGTGCAGAGCAACCGCCAGTGCTCGTCCTGGTATGCCGAGATCACGACCTTGCCGTCCTTGACCTGCACGACGTCCGCCCCCGGAGCAACCGTCGGTTGGGGGTTGCCGCACCTTCGCGGCTCCACACCGGTGGTGCCGTACTCGGCCCAGCAGGCGGCCTGCAGGTGGACCGCGACTTCGATCAGCGAGATCTGGATGTGCTCGCCGCGCCCGGTTCGTTCCCGCGCGAACAACGCCGCGAGGATGGCCTGCGCGAGCAGGTCGGCGGTGGCGATGTCGACCACGGTGAACCCGACGCGCTGCGGGTCCCCGTCGGCGGCACCGGTGATCGACATCATGCCGCTCTCGGCCTGCGCGGTGACGTCCAAGCAAGCCGACCCGGTTCCGCGAAACCCCCGTCGTACCGAAGCCGCTGACCGAGGCGTAGACGACCCGAGGGCTCAGCGCGCGCACGTCGGCTGCGCCCAGGCCGAGCCGGTCCATCGCTCCTGGACGCATGTTCTGCAGCACCACGTCCGCCGAGGCGATCAACCGCCGGGCCGCGTCCGCCCCTGCCGCCGAACGCAGATCGAGCGTGATCGAACGCTTTCCGCGGTTGTAGGCGGCCACGATCGCCTTGCCGTAGGACCCGATGCCGCGGCCCGATTCACCGTGCGGCGGTTCCACCTTGATCACGTCCGCCCCGAGCGCGGCCAACGCGGCGGCGGCGCCCGGACCGGCGATCAGGTGCCCGAAATCAACAACTCGGATGCCTTCGAGGGGTTTCGTCGTCATTCCAGCCTCGCTTGCTCTCAACGTTCGATGCCGACCGGATCGGAAGTGGTGCGGGCGTGCGCCGCGATGGCCCTGCGGTCGCGGTCCGGGTTGATCAACGGCAACGCGATCAGCGCGCCGACCACCAGGAGGACTCCCAGCATCGTGAAGCCGCTCGCGTAACCCGCTCCTGGCGTCGAAGCCGTGTTCACCAAGCCGCCCAGCACGAGCGGCGCGATCACGTCACCGATGCTGTAGACGGCGACGATGATCCCCATGACGGTGCCGCGCCGTCGTGGGGGAACGACGTCCGACACGGCGGTGAAGGCCACGCCCCAGCCTCCGCTGGCGAGTGAGGCTCCGATCACGATGAGGACCATCTGGAGGGGGCCGCGGTCCATCGAGGCGAAGGCGATCGTGCTCAGGCCGCTGAAGAACACCAACGCGATCGGGAAAACTCCGCGCGCGACGCGATTGCTGACGCCCCGTTTGGTCATCATCCGGGAGGCGATTCCCGCCAAAACGAGGAAGACCGCGGTGCCGAGGTAGGGCAGCGTGCTCAACTGCCCGACCGCCGTGGCGTCGTAACCCAGTCCTTCGCGCAGGTACATCGGCATCCAGCTGACCTTGAGGGCCACGTTGCAGTAGGAGACGAAGAAGAGGACCAGGATTCCGATGATCGTGCCGGTGCGGAGCAAGGTGCGAACCGGGACATGGTCCGTCGGGTCACCGGCTCGGGGCCCGGGCTCGCCGGTGGATTCCGTGCCTTCCTTCCCGAGGAGCAGCCAGGCCACGACCCAGGTGGAACCGGCGATCGCGAGCACTGCGAACGCCGCATGCCATGAGTAGTTGACGATCACGGCGGTCAGCACGGGAGCGGCGATCAGCGGTCCGATGCCGGCACCGGCGGTGACGATCGAGGTCGGGATGGCGCGTTTGTCGGCGGGGAACCAGGTGTGCACCGCCGAGGTGGCCATCGCGGCAGCTGGTCCCTCCGCGAACCCGAGCAGCACTCGGGCGGCGATCAGCACGCCGAAGCTCGCGGTCCAGATCACGGGGAGCAGGCTGAGCACCCAGATCGCCGCGGCACCTGCCAGCAGCCACCGGGCCGGTACGCGGCCCATGAGCACGCCGCCGACGATGGATCCGCACGCGAACAGCCAGAAGAAGCTGCTCTGCACGATCCCGAACTGCTGCGAATCGATGCCGAGATCGCGGATGAGGTCCACGCCGGCCAGGCCGACGACCACCTTGTCCGCGAAGTTGATGAGCATGAACAGGCACAGCAGTGCGACCACGAGCCAGGCGCGGCGTTGCTGCCGCGCGCGGGTGGCTCCGGTGGTGGTGACATGCGGGTTGTGCTGGACGGCCATGCCGGGTCCTCCTGAACGACACCGTGGAAACGGCGATCCTCGGGTTGGCTGATCTCGATGCCGCGCCCACGACGAGTTGGATCGACGCGAGGGGTCGATCGGGCTCCGGTCCTGCCTGAAGTAAAGCAGCGTTCGACTAAGACAGCAACAGTCGTTTTGTTCTGGTTGACAACTAAGAACATTGACGGATATGTAAATCCAGATTCGGAGCTAGGTGACGGTCGCCGAATGGCTGTGAGACGTGGCAGCCTCAGCGCGGGGGTCCGCCGGTGCGCCGCGATCAGCGTTCTGGCAGCCCTCCGCAGCGGGCACGGAGTGGCGTCTCATCCAGGCCTCAACAACCGACCGGTGGAGTGCGGAAGATGGATCGAAGGCAGCTCGAAGTGTTCCTCGCGGTTGTCGAGTACGGTTCGATGTCGCGCGCGGCGCTGAACCTCGGCGTCAGCCAGCCATCCGTGTCGCAGACGGTCCGGGCCCTGGAACGCCAGGTCGGCAGCAAGCTCTTCGATCGGCAGGCCAGTCGTCTCGAACTCACCCAGGCGGGTGCAGCGCTGGTCGGACCGGCACGGCGGATCATGCGCGAGTTCGCTGCCGCCGCCAAGGCGGTGGCCGGTATCGTCGACGTGCGGGCAGGCCGACTGGACCTCGCAGTGCCGGGAATCCTCGCCCGCTTTCCGCTGGTGTCGATCCTCACCGCGTTCTCCACGACCTACCCGCTGGTGCTCGTCCGCGTCGAGGACCAGACGACGGTGACCGGAGTCCGGGACGCCGTCACCACCGGTCGGGCGGAGATCGGCTTCGTCACCACGTTGGAAGACCCGGCGATGCGCGCCGTGCTCCTCGGTCGCCACACCCTGAAAGCGGTGTACCCGCCGGGAACACCGGATCCGGGCCGGCCGGTGGGGCCGGCGGACATCGCCGCGAGGTCCTGGATTTCGGGGCTGCCGTTGGGGTTTCAAACCCGGTTGACGCTGCAGCAGGTGATGGCTCGAAGTGGACACGTGTTGAAGCCGCGGATACAGACCGCGCACCGGCAGGCGATCCCGCAGCTGGTCCTCTCCGGTGTGGGGCCGGCCATGCTGATCGCGGAGGAAGCCGCCGAGCTGGCGGCGTTCGGGGCGGTGGTGCGCGACATGCAGCGTCAGGGGCATTCCCGCCGGACTGATAGTGAGTAAAATTCATGTTTACTTCCTGTTGTCGGATCCGGAAATTTATTCAACCTGGACAGGAATACACCTTGGCTTGAGGTGACGAAGAACGAGATGAAAAGATCTATTCTCAATTAACTTCGTCGGGATGACCTGCACTGCTCCAGCGGGTGCAGCCGACGTGTGCACGCCTTGTCGGTGGGCAGCCGGTAGGCGGCGAGTTCGAGTTGGGTCGGACGGGTCGGACGGCAACCAGCGGGTATTGGCGGGACAGTGCTGGATCCATCGGTGCGGGCGACCCCCCGACGGCCGCCCGCACCTCTCCCGGCATCCTCCGGCAAGGCTGATCAACCAAGTGTCCGGCTGGTCAGCGCCCTGCCCCGGGGCCGAGGCTCTGGACAACTCGGAGATCGGACCTGCTGGCGGCGTGCATGTGCTCGCGGGCTCTTCCCGCACGCCAGAGCCCGGCCGCAGGCTTTCGCCGATGCCTGGCTTTTGACACCGGTTTGCGCGTCCTGATCAGGATGGACGCCAGGCCGGCGACCCCGAGTGCGACTGGGAACGACACGGCTCCAGCCGTGCGGAAGCGGTTGGTGTTGTGCATCTGAAGAACCCCTTGTCGTGCTGGATCAGCTATTTCCTTCGCCCGGTTCCGGGGCGAAGCTGAACTGCGCCGCCCCGGGAGTCAGGTCCGAGAAGGAGGATGGTGGGTGGGTTCTCGCCGTCGGGCGAGAACCCACCCACTACTAGTGCCCGATGCTCAGCGAGCGATGTGCACGCCGCCGATCACTTCGTGGGGCAGGAAGCACAGGTGGCCCGAGTACTTGTGGAAGTGGCCCCGAAGCTGGTAGATGCCCCGGTACCCGTTGTGCCACTTGTGGTTCCAGTGGTCGCCGCGGTCCTGGACCCGCACCGATGCCTGGCTGTTGGCCTCTGCCGAGCCGCGCCCGTGGACCTGGGCCGATGCCTGGCTGTTGGCCTCTGCCGAGCCGCGGCCGTCGGCCTGGGCGGACGCCTGGCTCTCGACCCTGATGTTGGTGTCCTGAGCCTCGGCGGAGGCCACGCCGGCGATGCCGAGTGCGAGTGGGAGCGACAGTGCTCCTGCAGCCAGAACGCGACTGATCTTTTGCATCTGAATTGCACCTCATCGTGTTGGATCAATTGATGCTCGCTCCCGGGTGTCAGGTGCGTAGCTGAGCCGCACCGCCTGCCCGGGGCTACGGGACCCGAATGCTGATCTCGTAGTCGCTTCAACCTTCGCGATTCAACGCTTAATCCCAGATGAGCTGTGTTTCAGGAGACAGAACTTTCCCTTGCTGTGCAGGGAGAATCGCGTCAGAATCCCCGCTCTCGTACGGCTGTGTAAATGCGTGCGCATGGATATTTAAGAAGCGGTTCGGGGTCAGTGTGATTCAAGTTGTCATTTGTGATCAAACCAGGTTTCCGGTGGGCGAGTGCGCGGTCATGTGGCGCACCGTGCTTGGCGGCTCACGGATCGTGTGACTCCGAGAGGGCGGGGCGCAAGGGAGTGCCTACGCCTCGGCGTCGAATCTGACGAGATAGGCGGCGAATCCCGAGTGTGCGGTGATCACAATGGACAGGCGGGGTGGCTTGCTGGGATTTGAGTCGCGGTCAGTCCTTCATCCAGAAACGGCGAGTTGGCCGCCTCGGTCGTCCACGGGGTGTTGACCCGCAGGCGCCCTGGTTGATCCTCGATCTCGTTCGCGCTCGGCGAGCCCTGTTTCGAGGAAGTGGCGGACCAGTCGACGGATCTGGCGATCACGGTCGTCGTGTCCACTGTCACTCGAAGTGTCATTGCATGCGCATAGATATGTGTCCACTCGGTGACTAGTCTTCGGCGGCGTGGCCCCTGGAGCCGTGGGGCTGCTTTCCGATCCAACGGAGTTCTTGATGACCACTGCATTCGAGACGATCCAGCTCGGCAGCTCGACGCTGCGCAACCGGATCGCGATGGCGCCCATGACGCGCTCGCGCGCCAGCGGCTCGGACGGCACGCCCACCGAGCTCATGGTCGAGTACTACGCGCAGCGAGCTTCGGCAGGGCTGATCATCACCGAAGGAATCCAGTCTTCGGCCGTCGGCCAGGGGTACCCATCCACCCCGGGCCTGCACAGCCCAGTTCAGGTGGAGGCTTGGCGCAAGGTGACCGATCGGGTGCACGATGCGGGCGGGCGAATCTTCGCCCAGCTCATGCACGCGGGCAGGGTCGGGCACCCCAACACGTTGCCGGATGGCCTGGTTCCGGTCGGCCCGTCCGCTGTTGCGGCGAAGGGACAGGTGTTCACGCCCAACGGCATGGAGGACTTCGTCACCCCCGTCGCTCTTTCGGAGATCGAGGTCCTGGAGACGATCGGCGACTTCGCCATCGCGGCCTGCAACGCGATCGATGCGGGATTCGACGGAGTCGAGCTGCACGGGGCCAACGGCTACTTGCTGCACCAGTTCCTCGCGCCCGGAAGCAACCGGCGCACCGATGACTGGGGCGGCTCCGTGGAAGGCCGCATCCGCTTGACGGTCGAGACGGCCCGGGCCGTCGCCGATGCCATCGGCGGAGATCGCATCGGCCTGCGGATTTCACCGGGCAACCCGTTCAACGACATCGTCGAAGAAGACCTCGAAGCGACCTATGGCGCCCTCGTCGACGAGGTCAACTCGGTCGGCCTCGCCTACCTGCACCTCGCGGAGGGCCCGGACCGGGCCCTGACGAACGCACTGCGGAAGAGCTTCGACGGTGCCTTCATCCTCAGCCCGAACACGGCCAAGCGTCCAACCAGTGTCGAGGAGCTCGGACTCATCGAGGACGGCGTCGCGGACGTCCTGGCGTTCGGAACGCTCTTCTTGGCCAATCCCGATCTTCCGGTGCGCCTGGCCGCGGGCGGTCCGTTCAACGCGCCCGACCGGGCGACCTTCTACGGCGGGGGAGCGAAGGGTTACACGGACTGAGCCCGCGGAAGATTCCGCGGCGTCAGGCGTGTGCTGAATCGCCGGACAATGTTTGCGGCTGCATCGAGGTATAGTCCTTCGACGTGGGACAAGCGGCTGAAACGAAGGTGTCTAGGCGGTTCAAGGTTGCCGCGTGGCGATCCCTGATGGAGGTCCACGAGGACGTCCTCAGGCAGATCGAGGCCGACTTGGCCAGCGAGCACGGGCTGTCGGTGAAGGAGTTCGACGCCTTGATCAACATTCCGGCCAGCGGTGTCCGGTTCCGCGAGCTGAACGACCTGGTCATCCTGAGCCAGAGCGCGTTGAGCCGCCTCGTTGACCGATTGGAAGCCAAGGGATTCGTGGTCCGGACCCCCTCGGAGGACGACTCCAGGGGCGTGGACATCGAGCTGACGGAAGCCGGGCGCAAGCTTGCGCGAAGCGCCGCGCGGACCAATGCTTCGGCAGTCGAACGCCGCTTCGCGAATCGGCTGTCGCCGGAGGAGCTCGAGTACCTGCACGACGTCTTCGCCAGGCTGTTGAGCGAACGGGTCGACTGATAGCCCCTGGCCGGACATCAGCTGCTCCGCCGATGAGCTGGGCGTGCCCGAAAAGCCGGGACGATGATCGAGCAGCGCTCGCGACGGCTTCGGATCAGAATCCGATGGGCTCTCGGACGAGGACTACGTGAGCCCTGCCGGGGGATGTCTCCTTGCTGACGATCAAGATCTTGGACAACGCCACCGGTCTTCCGCGGAGGGCTCGGGAGCGGTTGTCCTCAAGCGGGTACGAGTAGGTCTCGATCCGGCGAAGCGCGGCTGCGATGCTGGGAACGACCTTCTGCGCCCCGACGACCCACACCGCCATGCCGGCCGTGTAGCTGTATGGGCCCAGCTGCTCGCCGTCTTCCGAAGCGACCACCAAGTGGCCGTCCTCGGTCGCAGCGTGAACGCTGCCCACCACGACATCGGGTGTCGCGGCGTACGTGCGCATCTCGCCGACGTCGCCCGACCCGGTTCGTGCCGACTGGTTCGAAGCAATGCGGCAACGCACACCGGCGAAACGCCTGCCGAGCCAGCAGGACATCGTCGAAGCCGCCCTTTTCCTCATGAGTTGCCGAGGGGTGAACGGGGCCAACCTCGTGATCGACGCGGCAATGCGGCTCGCGTGAACCCATCGGTCATGTTCGATCCAAGTCCAGAGGGGAAAGTCCTATGACGACCAGCGATCGCACGGCCATCGCCGATGCGTACTTCAGCGAATGGATGCGGGCCAGGACTTCCTGGACCTCTTCGCCGCCGATGCGTACGTTTACTTCCCCAAGCACGCCCCTGCTCGAGGAACAGCCGAGATCCGGACCCTCTTCGCCGACATCTTCGCCCTCTTCACGTCGGTCGTGCACGAGATCCCGTACTTCAACCACATCACCCACGGTGACTTCGTCGTGGTCGAAGGGGTGACGCACGGCGTCCTCGCCGACGGAACCGCGTGGCGGACAACCGAAACGCTGGGTGGACGCTTCTGCAACGTCTTCAAGATCAGCGAATCCGAGCAGTTTCAGTGCTTCGCCCTCGACAGGGTCGGTGGTCGTTACCCGGCCGGCGATCCGCGTGAACTTGCCGCTGATCGTGGAAACAAGGTAGCGGACCCTGAAGTCGATGGACGAGTGCGCAGGATTGATCTTCCACTCCAATGCGATGCCTCCGGATAGCGGCAGAGGCGCGGCGCACGCCTGTTCCGCCTCGCTCCGCCGAGAGTGACCGCATCGACCTGCTCGCCCGGCACCCGGGCTATCGCCTGCCTGGTCGGTTTGTCAGCCTTGGCCGCGGTCGTAGGCGAACTGGAGACCGGCGGTACCGCCGGTCTCGATGAACAGCCTCATGAAGTCGTCGACGGTTTCCTTGCGAGCCCAGTCGCGTTGCAGTTCGCACAGCAGTTGCGGCCAGGTGATCAGCCGCGCTCCCGCCTGCTCCACGCGGCGCAGTGCAGATTCGTGGGCGCTCGGCGAGGTGCCGCCAACCGCATCCACGACCGGATAGACCTCGTAGCCCTCGCGCAGCGCGTCGAGCGTGGGAAACGTCAGGCAAGCCTCCGTCCAGAGAGCCGCCATCACCAGCTTCCTGCGGCCGGCGGATTTGACCGCGTCGACGAACTCGCGATCTTCCCACGCATTGATCGACGTGCGGTCGTAGGCGGGTAGGTCGTCGAGGATCTTGCGCAGCTGGGGGATCGGTGGTTTGTTCAGCCCGGTCTGGACGTTGACCGTTGAATGGATGATCGGCAGGTCGTAGGCACGGGCTATCTTCGCCACCCCGACGATGTTGTTGACGAGCAGCTGGCGGTCCATAGAGGCGATCGAGTTCACCTGAACCGGTTGGTAGTCGATGATGACAACGGCGGCGTTCTTCGGCGTCAGCAGCTCATCGCTCTCCTGGTCGCGGATCTGTTCGCTAGTCATGGCCGGCCCCCTTGCGGATCACGCACCGGTTGATGATGGACTGACGCTGCCCGTCTCCTGTTCCACGGAGATCGTGCTTGCGTGGCCACCCAATCAATCTGAACCGTAAGCGACCTGAACCGCCGCTGCCAGATGAGGCGGGACCAGCGTTGGTAGTAGATTTCGGTTGTCCACGACCGAAATCCGCTGCATGTGATTGGCTGACCTGCTGGAGAAGTTGGCGGATCTTGTCCCGTGGGTGAACTGCCAGTGGCGGATCCACCGATCGTCCATAGTGGAGGAGGTGTGCTGCTCGTTCACGAGCGGCACACCTCCTCCACCGGTATCAGGTTGCGGAGTTACTTGGACTGGTTGGCGGCGGCAGCGTGGCTGGCAACGACCGCTCCGTAGAACGGCATGGCCAGCTCGCCGAAGATTTCCGCAGTGCCTGGACCGCCCGGGGTCTTCCAGTCTCGCAGCAGTTCGGAGATGACTCCGACAGTGCTGTTGAGGGTGGCTCCAGCTTCCTGGAGGCGGACCAGGGAGGTTTCGCGAGCCAGGACGTTGGTGGTGCCCGAAGCATCGAACACGGAGTGGACGTCGTAGCCGCGGGCGATCGCGGACAGGGATGCGAACATCAGGCAGACGTCGGTGATGACGCCGGCGATGACGAGGTTCGGCCGGTTCATCGCGCGAACTGCTTCTTCGAACGCCGGGTCGTCGAAGGCGTCCACTTCACCGGTGCGGTGGATGAGGGGTGTCCCTGCGGGCAGCTCGGCCTCGACGTCGGGGAGGAACGGGCCGTTGGGTCCCTGCGGCGCAGACGTGGTCGCGACGATGGGGAGGTTGAAGACCTTCGCGGCCCGTGCCAGCGCACGGGCGTTGCGGCGGACCTCGTTCTGGTCGTGGTCCTGCACGCCGAGGATCAGCCCGGACTGGTGGTCGACGAGCAGGATCCCGGTGTTGTCCGGGGTGAGCCGGTTCGTCGCGTAGGTGTTGGTGGCCATGTCTACTCCATCCAGGTTGCTTAGCAACGGCTTACTGCCGTCTGGTCGCGCTGCTTTGATGCATGCGCACACATTAAAACCTACGTGGTTGTCCTGTTGTTCCTTGGTGTGGTGCGGGTCTCCTTCGGTGCAGAACCCCCTCAGCGCCGACGCCAACTACTCCGCCGAGCTGGCGTTTCCATTGAGGAATGCAGGAATCAGCGTGCGATTTGAGTCAGATGTGCGCGCTGTCAAGCCGTGTGGTGCCGTGCAGTCCGAGGTGGGTTCAGCGTTCGTAGCCATCCCGGCCGTATCCACTGCCTCTGCGGAGTACCCCCGCAGAGGCAGTGGGTGATCTCGACACGGGTCATGCATCCGGCGTTCTGGCTCGCCCCGGAGGTCAAGGACTGGAGCGGCTACGTGCCCAACCCCGCCAAGGTGCTCAGCCCGAGGCGGCCGGCCATGACCTCCGCGGCGGCCGGGATCAGCTCGACGACCTTCGTGTTCAGCCCGGTCGCCACGACCGTCCTGGTCGGCGAGATCGTCCGTTCCCGCATCAAGCACACCTACGAGCGGTTGACCTCCGTGCTCGCGGTGAACAACGGCACGACCGAATCGACCTACCTCGCCGAGACGTTGATCCCGCTCGTCGCGTTCGGGTTGTCGCTGAGTCCGGTCGCGGCCGGCCCGGCTGCGCCGCTGTTCAACGCTCCGCCGGTGTTCGGCGTCGACGAGGCCACCGGCCAGGTGCACAACCTGCACAGCCTGACGTCGGTGTGCAGTTCCTGGTCTTCGGTCTGGGTGATCACCACGGCTTCAGTGCCGGATGGCCCGAACGGTCCGCTGATTCCTGAGATCCACCAGAGTGCCCCGAAGGCCTTGCCGAGTCCATGATCTGATGGCGTAAGGCGAGGATCTCTGTGTCTTTTGCCCGATCGCTCATCGCTAGCCGGCGCAGCGTGACGAACGCGTTCGTCACGCCCAGGTAGGCCGGTCGCAGCAGCACGGTCGATCATCATGCCCCCGTGATCACCAGCCGCGCGAAAGCGTCGGCTCGACAGGCCGCGCTCGACATCCCATGTACCGGACCCCACCAGGCTGGATGGGATGTTCGGCAAGGGCAGCGTTGACGCCTCTTGACTAGTTAGCGACTGTTGACCTAGTGGATGTACTGATTCGGCGCCTTCGTACGCACCTTTGGCACACCGTTGAGGTTCCGGCGCTCGGCTCGAAGTTTCTCTGAGTCAAGTTGATCTGGCTTCGGTGCCCTTTCGGGCAACGTTGCTCGAATTCGGCCGAATCCGCGCAGTGGACGCAACCTCGGCGGGCATGGTGCGTCTCTCTTGTTGACAAAGCGGTGAGAAACCGTTGACACGACAGGGGAAAAGGGGAGCACGATGCTCAAGCGTCACCGTATGACGACGGCCATCACCGGTATTCTGGGTGGGGCACTGCTGATCACCGGTTGCGGGGCCGCTGCCGCGCTCCAGCCCTCGCCGGCGCCTGAGCGTGCCGCGGGCCATGCAGGTATGGCTTCGAGCGGGGGTGGCGGGGACATCGGTACGTCGAATTGCTCGGAAGCCGATTTCCTCGCCTCCGCAACACCTGTGGAGGGTGAGCCCGGCAGTTTCATCGTGTCGTACGGGAATCGGTCGGACAAGACCTGCACGATCAACGGCGGTGTGCCCAACCTCCAGGGCGTGGACATGAGCAACTCGCCGATCGAGGAACTGCCCGTCGAGGACGTGCGGCTTCCCGACGCGCCTGAGGAGTTCACCCTCCAGCCCGGCGAGAGCGCGTACGCGGGCATCGGCATGATCCTGGCCGACAGTGGCGACCCGGACGCTCATGTCCTCACCGGGTTCCAGTCCTCGCTGCCGGACATGTCCGAGCCGCAGCCGGTCAACGTCGTCGGCGACGGTGAGGTGCGATTCGCGGCGAAGCACCTGCGGGTCAGCTCGCTGGTGTCCACCCCGGACGAGCTGTGAGGCGATGGATCTGAGGTGCCGCCGCAACACCGCAGCTAGTTGGTGGTGACGAATCGCGTAGCAAAACGCTTGGCTGGGGGTGTCTCAGCCGAGCGTTTTCAACCGGCGGGGCGACTACGTCGTCCACATTGCCGGTGGGTGGAAAGTCGTGCGGTAGCACACCTTTCCGCCCTCAGTGTAGGAGTCACTGGTGTTGCAGGGCCTTGAACTCGTCGAGCCAGGCGTAGTCGGGAGCGGGAGTGCCGTCGGGGAGGGGTTGCACCGTGCGCGAGGCGAACAGGCTGTTCAGCAGCCACGGCTTCTTGTCCAGGCCGAAGCTGTTCGACATGGCGGCGTCCTGGCCGGCCCCGTAGGTGGCCACGAGCGGTGGGCACGTGCTGATCCTGGCCGCCGGCGATCTGCGGATCAAGGCGGCCGTGTCCGTGGTGCCGGTTGTCGAGGGCTACGACAACATGCGCCGCGCCCACGGCGAAGTGGCCTTCGCCGAACTGGAGCGCGCTTTGGTGGACGACCGTCGCCGACGGGCCGGCGGGGCCGTGGGGGCCACGCTGCCGATGAGCTCCACCACGCCCTCCTCGGAGCTGTCCACCTGGCCCTTCCTGCGCATCTACGAGGTGTTCCACGAGTTGAAGGGCTCGGGCGAGGCCGAGCGGCACGAACACTGGAGCACGATGGAATCGACCGAACTGCTCCTGAACTACTCGGTCTTCCCCTTCCTGCCGCGCATCCTCGACAAGCGCGACAACATCACGATGTGGGATCGGGAGATCGCGGCGTTCAACGCGATTGCCTCCCCGCACAAGCGCCTGGAGATCCTGCCCTCGGTCAGCCACATGAGCCTGTACTCCGACCAGCGCGACACCAACATCGCTGCGGCGAAGGCATCCGACTGGTTCGCTGCTGCCCTGGGCACGGCGCTGGTCGGGCAATGAGACGAGGGCGCGATGCGTCTTCGCCCCGGGAGCGGTTCCCCGGGGGTGTGATGCCGCGCGGTGCGGCGCCTACAGTCGGAGGCGGGTGCGGCTGCCGCGGTGTGGCGGTGGCGCGGACGGATCGGCCGACGGACTGCGGGATGAGGTGCGAGCGCTGGTGCGCAAGGTGAAGGATCTGACCGGGCCGGGGCTCACGGATGGTTTCGGGATCGGGGGTACCGATCTCGGGGTCACCGCCATCGCGCCGGACGGGCGGCTGGTGTCGGTGTTCGGCGACACGTTCGAGCGGGCGGGAGTGGGCGGGCCCGGCTGGCGGTCGCCGGTCGTGCTGTTCGGTGATCCGCGGACCGCCACGTCGGGGATCAGGTGGACCGGTTCGACCGGCGCTCACCCGTACGCCGAGCAGGCGCTGCCGTACCACCACGACTCGATGGTCCGCGGACGGCGCGTGAGCACCGTGATCCCGACCGACGTCATCACCATCGGCGACGAGATGTACCTGCACGTGATGGTGTGCGAGGGGCTCGGCAACGTCCACTGGACCGAGGTGCACCGCTCGACCGACAACGGTGAGACCTGGGCGCACACCGGTGCGCGGTGGCCCGGCGACCACCACGGCGGCCTGTTCCAGATGTTGACCTGGGAACTGGGCGACGACGGCTACGTCTACGCCTTCTCCACCGGGTTCCAGCGGGACAAGGGCCTGGTCCTGCAACGCGTTCGAGCCGACCGCCTCACCGATCCCCGCGCGTGGGAGGGCTGGGGTTTCCGCGATGGCGCCTGGGCGTGGGGAAATCCGCCGACCATCGCGCTCACCGGTGCCTACGGTGAACTGTGCCTGCGCCGCGTCGACGATCGTTGGTTGTTGTCGTTCTTCGATGCCGGCAACTACCGCATCGACGTGATGAACCTCGACGGGCCGACGTCGAATCTGTACGAAGCGGTCCGCAGCACTGTGCTGCAGGGCTGCTCGTGGCACGGCGAGAACCACGGCAGCGGGCACGTCGCGCAGCTCTACGGCGGTTACATCGTGCCCGGCTCGACGCTGGACGACCTGCACCTGGTCGTCAGCCAGTGGAACACCGAGCAGAACTGGCCGTACCGAGCGATGCAGTTTGCGGGTAGCGCTCCCCGCCCTGGGGCTCGCCCGCTCCCCGGGGCGGAGGAATCGGGCAGCGGTACTGGTCGCCGGATCCTGAGGGCAGCTTATGACCTCGTCCTGCGCCGCATGAGTTAGCAGCAGCGCGCTGATTCGCCCGCCGCCGTTGGTCTGGGAGGTGCGCTCTGCACGCAACGGACCGACATTGCGACCTGCGCCGGCGACGCCGGCTCCGGTTTCTTCGCGTTCAGCGCCGGTGTCCACGTGTTCCGCGCAGGGGAGCGGCCCTCGCCGTTGCCGGTCTCCGCGCCGTTGACCAGCATCGGAGCCCCGTCGTTCTCGCCCTCGCCGATCACGACGACTCCCCGCATTTACACGGTTTCGGTCTGCTTGCGCCTCGTTCGGTGTCGGTGAAGCCGTTCGGCCGGCCGGATTGCGGCGCGTGGATCCCGTTGTTGGGCGCGATGGCGGAGTTGAGGACGGCGGTGTTGGGCAGCTTGATCATGCCGTCGTCGCTTTCCAGCGTCAGGTAGACGAGGCCCACTTCGGTTACGCGGCCTTCCAAGGGCCCACCGAGGGTCCCCGAGTGAATGATCAGGTGGTCGCCGAGGTTGAAAGGGCGCGCGGTGGCGAGCATCAGGCCGGCGAACACGTTGCCGAGCGACTGCTGTGCCGCGATGCCGATGATCACACCGGTGACGGCGCCGCCGAGGAGGAGTTGGTCCACGCGCACGCCCAGCTCTCCCAGCGTCAGGACCGCGACGAGGGCATAACCGGCCAGGGAGATGACCAATCGGATCGCCCCGGCATGGCTCGCGCTGAGCCGAACCCTGGCGCGGCGGCCCGCTTCCCTCGCGAGACTCTGCACGGCGACCGAACCCAGCGCGACGAATACGATCGCACCCCCGATTGCAGCGGCTTTGTACAGGGGCTGGCCGTTGCGGAACAACGCGGCCGGATCGATCAGGGCTGCCGCCACCAGCATCACCACGGCTAACAACGTCGAGCCCACGCCGCGTTTCGCGTCGGCGGTGAGCTGTCGTGGCTTCAGAGCCAGCCGGATTTTCCGCCGCCAGCTGCGGTTACCGATGTCGGGGTCGTTGCTCGGGGAGTCCATGTGTTTCGATTGTCGGGGCGTCAGCCACAAGATCAAGGGATCGGCCGCCTTGGATTGCAGAATCGGTCCGTGATCCGCACCGGGGCACCTGCCGCCCCGCTACCTGCGCACCGAGGAACTCGCCTCCGGTGCCCTCGTGCCATTGCACGAACCGGAAGAGCCGCCGATCAACACCGGCCACCTCTTCCAGCGCCCCGACAACCCCGACGTCACCCGCGTCCGCGACGCCCTCCTCGAAGCAGGTCGCACCTGGTGATCCCGGATGGCGGGGTCCGTCACCGGCCAGATGCTTCCCGCTCGATCTGCTCGAACTGCGCCCCCATCGCCTCGGCGAGGGCCTTGGCGCCGGACAGCGGACGCACCATCACCGTGAACTCGTCGATCTTCCCGTGCTCGTCGAAGTGCAGGAAGTCGCAGCCGTGCACCTCCAGCCCGTTCACCCGGGCCTTGAACACGAACGCGTGGTCGCGGCCGTCCGCGGAACCGATCTCGCGCACGTAGCGGAAATCCTCGAACACCCGGAGCACCCCGCGCAGGATCGCCGCGGTGATCGCTTTGCCCGGGTACGGCTTGAACACCACCGGACTGGTGAACACGACGTCGTTCGCGAGCAGCGCCTCGATCCCGGCCACGTCCCGCGCCTCGACCGCCTTCCGGAAGGGATGCATGTACCCTCCTATGCAACTTGTTGATTAGGTGCGTTGGAGACTAGTTGGGCGAGCGGAGGCTGTCCATGAAGACGAGCACCGGAACTGGACGGGGGGTGGAGTCATGGCGCTGCGCAACGCGGTGATGGCCGCGCTCCTGGAAGGAGAGGCGTCCGGATACGACCTGGCCAAGGTCTTCGACGCCTCGGTGGCCAACTTCTGGATGACCACACCCCAGCAGCTCTACCGGGAACTGGACCGGATGGAGGCCGAAGGCCTGCTCCAGGCGCGCGTCGTCCAGCAGCAGCGGCGCCCCAACAAACGGATGTTCTCCCTCACCGACGCCGGGTTCCGCGCGCTGCACGAGTTCACCGCCACTCCGCCGCGCCCCGGCGTGATCCGCGAAGAGTTCTTGATCCAGGTCCAAGCGCTGGACGTCGGCGATGTCGACGCCGTGCAGAACGCGATCGGGGAACGCATCGAGTGGGCCAGAGCGAAGATCGCGCGCTACGAGCGGCTGCGCGATCGGCTGCTGGACGGCCGAAGCGAGGACGACTACCTCGCTCAAGCCGAACGCGTCGGCCCGTACCTCACCCTCATGCGCGGCCTGTCGTTCGAGCAGGAGAACGTGCGCTGGGGCGAGAAGGCCCTGGCCGTCCTCGCACGTCGCGCCGCGCGAACCGAGGCCAGGTGAGTTGATGCGGTATCTGAGGTACGTCGCGATCGGCGACAGCCAGACAGAAGGCCTCAACGACGGCGACGCCGCGGCCGGCTACCGCGGCTGGGCCGATCGGCTCGCTGAGACGATCGCCGCTGATGAACCGGAGTTCCGGTACGCCAACCTCGCCGTCCGCGGACGGCAGGCCGCCCAGATCCGGGCCGAGCAGGTCGCCCCCGCACTCGCCCTCCAGCCCGACCTGATCACCGTCATGGCGGGCATGAACGACCTGGTCCGCCCCGGCTGCGATGCTGCCGCTGTCGCCGCCGAACTGGACGCGATGCTCGCCGCGTTCACCGCCACCGGCGCGACCGTGGTCACCTTCACCTTCCCCGACATCGCACGGATCGCCCCTCTGGTGCGGCACCTGCGCCCCCGCGTCCTGGACTTTAACGACCGCATCCGCGCCATGGCACGCCGCCAAGGCGCCCTGCTGGTCGACACCTTCCCCCACCCGGTCACGACCGACCCGCGGCTGTGGAGCACCGACCGCATCCACGCCACACCGCTGGGGCACGCGCGCATCGCCGCCGCGGCCGCTCACGCACTCGCCATCCCGGGCAGTGACGCGACCTGGTCCGATCCGCTTCCCCCGCTCCCAACCCCACCGCGGTGGCACCGCGCCCGCACCGAACTGGCTTGGGCAGGCACCTTCCTCGGCCCGTGGCTGTTGCGTCGCCTGCGCGGACGCTCCTCAGGCGATGGCCGCACCGCCAAACGACCCCAACTCGAGCCCGTCAACACGATCCGCACCTGACCGCACACAGCCCTCGCCCTGAAATTTCTGGGTCTTGGAGTGTCCGATGGTCTGCACATCCCCCTCCCGGACACGGAGGGCATCGGGATGGGGCTCTCGCCGTGCTGGCGGTGCCGGGAGGCGGACGGATGTGGGGGAGCGGGTGTGGGGAAACTCGCGCATCCGACCCTGGTCACTGACGAGATATTCCTTGCGGTTCCAGGGAATGGGGATGGCTCGGAAGACTCGCGACGGCAGTATCGGGACGTATGTGTTGGCGAGGCTGGCCGTTTGCCGTGCGGCCGGCGACGGTCGGACGCGCAGCTACTCCTGGTTCAGGGACCGTGGAAATCGTGACGATGCTGATGGAACGTTGGAACGGGCGGGCACGGTCGAGTACACAGGGGAGAGGTGGTTCCACGATCGCATCAGAAAGGGTTGTATGACCTCTCGACGGCAAGATCCCGACCAGAGCGGCTTGGATGAGCAGCCGGAGAACGAGGAACCGGGGCACCCTGCGTCCCCGGATGATCACCCGGTGTTCGCCGAGGCTGGGGAGGCCGAGCCGCCAGATCGCGAGCAGCCGGGAGAATCTGATGCGACCCCCGCTGGGGGAAAGCGGAGAACCGGTCTGATCGTCGGAGTTGCTGCGGCGGTCGTGGTTCTGGCCGGCGGTGCTGGCGTTGGCTTCATGCTCGTCGGAGGTGGTTCGGCGCAGTCGGCCGCCGAAGACTATGTGGCACTTTCGATGAAGGAAACCCAGGACCCCCGAAGTGTCACGGCGGATGACTACCGGCCCATTGTGTGCAAGCAGGCCATGCCGCAGATCGAACAGCTGCAACAGGTGAAGGAAGAGTTCCTCAAGACAGCGAAACCAGAGGACCTGGAGCAGCTCAAGACGGTTCAGGTCTCGGTGAAGAGCGTCCAGGAGAACGGGGACTCCGGCAGTGCCACCGTCGAGTCGACGTTCCCCGGGCAGCCGCCGCAAAGCTCGGAACTGAAGCTGGTAAAGGAAGACGGCGACTGGAGGCTTTGCGTCTGAGAGGCCTGGATATCCGAGAGACGCCTCAGATGTAGTGGTCGTCCGCCGGTCGCATCGCGGGACCGAGCGAGGCCTGGCCTTCTCGAAGGCCAGGCCTCGCATTGCATACCGGGTGACTCGGTTGTCTTCGTGGGGTTGGCCGCTTGCCTCCCGCTCAGGAGACCGGATGTCCTTCTTGATGGCGCGGCGTGTGTGAGGGGCTTGCCGCCGCGGGGCGCTGCACCGCGAGCTCACCGCGTGCCTGCCCTTGCGCGTGCCGCGAGCACGAACCCGGCGTCGCGACGAGAAATTCATCAGCGACGACGTCCGGATCGATCAACGACCATCCGAAGTGGACGGCAGAGAAGTGCCTGGACGCTGGGAAGTTGATACGGGGCTTTGTTCCGTGGCCCGGCATGGGCGGAAGGTTCCAGGAGAATGGTGTAGCGGCTCGTGCGTGCTCCCCGGATCGGCCTCAACGAAAGCGGTCGCCAAAATCACCGACGATCTTGACGAGTTGCTGGCGTTCTACGACTACCCCGCCGAGCACTGGATCCACCTGCGCATCACCAACCCCATCGAGTCGACCTTCGCCACCGTGCGCCACCGCACGAAGGTCACCAAGGGACCGGGCTCACGTGCCGCCGGGCTGGCGATGGCGTTCAAGCTGATCGAGTCCGCCCAAGCCCCCTGGCGCGCGGTCAACGCACCCACCCCACCTCGTCGCGCTTGTCCGAGCCGGTGCCGTGTTCGTCAATGGTGTCCTTGTCGAACGCCCCGACGAGGAAGTGGCTTAAAAATCTTGATCCACAGATCTTGACAATAGCCAGCCAGGGCCAGGTTACAGTCGGTCGATGTATGTCTTCCCGCTCCTGGTCGTGGCACTGGCGCTTCTGCTGTTGCTCGCGCTGGTGATTTACGGGCGGCTCGTGGTCCGCAACCAACGCAGGGCCTTAGTAGTGCTGCGTCAGAACAGCCTCGCGTTTCTGTGCCGTCCAACGCTGGGCATGCAGAGCTTGGCTGGATTCATCCTCAGCGTTGACCAAGACGCGGTCTCGCTGTGGAAAGTTGGCCTCGGCCAACCGGTGCGGAAGCAAACCTTTCCCAGCCCTGGTGCCAGAGTTGCCCCAACCACGGTGAAGATCAACGTTGCGCGCAGGTCGTCCGGGCTGTCTGTGATCTCCTCCGCCGCAGAACGAGTGGACGTCGTCATCTACCCGGATCCGACGATGTCGTACTCGGCCCCCGCCAATGGTGCTTTTCTCGACCTCGTGTGCGAAAAGATCCGGGAGAACCTTGCGCGCACTCCCCGGGCCTCCGAATGACCATCGGATGCGCCCACCGCGCGAAGGTCACCAAGGGACCGGGCTCACGTGCCGCCGGGCTGGCGATGGCGTTCAAGCTGATCGAGTCCGCCCAAGCCCGCTGGCGCGCGGTCAACGCACCCACCCCACCTCGTCGCGCTCGTCCGAGCCGGTGCCGTGTTCGTCAATGGTGTCCTTGTCGAACGCCCCGACGAGGAAGTGGCTTAAAAATCTTGATCCACAGATCTTGACAATAGCTCTCGGTGTGGTGCCCAGGTGGTGATGATGATGAGGGCTGCGGCCCAGGAGCCGATGAGTGCGGCGGTTTGGTCGGCGATCTGAACGGCTTGGGTGGGTGTGGCCCAGAGGCGTTCTTGTTGTTTGGTGCGTGGGCGTTTGCCGCGTCGGCGGGTGCGGACGGGGTTGGTGGTGATGAGTTCTTCTTCGGCGGCGCTGGCGAGCATCATCGACGACACTGCGGCAAACCTGGCCGCTACCGCGCCCGCGCCTGTGGTGGTGCACCGCGCCGATCCACTGTGCTGAATCCCGCCGGGTGGCGTTAACGCCGGTTGCTTGTTCGTCGCACGGCCACCATGGCGGCGTCGGCTCGTTCCAACGTCCGGTCGCGTCGGCCTTCTGCGCGCAGTCGCCCACGTCGAGCTCGCTGCCGACCCGCTGCGCCGTGGTACCGAGCCCGGCGTCCAAGGTTTGATCCCGGCGGCGGGGGTTCGCACATCCTGGGCACGGAGACTGGCTTCTAAGCCAGCTGACACCAGCATCTAAATTTTTTGAGGCAACAGGCACATGTTCATGTAGTGTCATGGCTCATGAAATCCGAGCCACTCCCCGAGCCGTCCGTCGGGGACCGGTTGCGCAAACGCCGCCGAGCTCTGCAGAAGACCCTGGAGCAGGTCGCCCACGAGGCCGGCATCACGGCCGGGTACTTGTCCCAGCTCGAGCGCGGAATCGCGACCGGCAGTGTCGGAACCCTCCAACGCATCTGTGCCGCGATCCAACTCAACGTCGGAGACCTGTTCCAAGGCTCGACCACTGCCTCGACGCCGGTCCTGCGGTACGAGGACGCGAACATGATCCACTTCGGCGAGAACGCCTCGAAGGTCAAGCTCACGCCCTCGCAGTTCGACCACCTCGAGATGCTCCTCGGCGTCCTGGAGCCTGGCGGTAGCACAGGCGCCGAGCCCTACACCCACGGCGCGTCCGAGGAAGTCCTTCTGGTCATCGAAGGCGAAGTAGAAGTCACCATCGAGGAACAGACGCATCGCCTGGGTCCGCTGGACTCCGTGCACTACAACAGCGGTCAACCTCACAAGATCGCCGAGGCCACCCACGAGCGCCCGGCCCGAGTGCTGTGGACGATGGCCCCTCCCACGTACTGACATCGGCAGGAGTGCCAGTCGGCCTGTGCCCGCGCCTTATCGCTCACTCGCAACTACCTAGAAGGACTGACGATGAAACTTGTCGCGGCGCCGACAACCCGCGCGCCACAGCCCAAGACCCGTGGCGTTAGCGGAATGTCCTTCAGCGAGTTCTGGGAACGTTTCTCGTTCTACGGTCTTCAGAGCATCCTGACGTTCTACCTGCTCTACGCCCTCGACAAGGGTGGCCTTGGGATGACGCCAGCCGCTGCGGCCGGTATCGCAGGTGCTTACGGCGGCGCCGTGTACCTCTCGCAGCTGCTCGGGGCCTGGCTGGGCGAACGGCTGATCAGCCCCAAGGGCCTCGTTCTCTACGGCGGGATCATCATCACGCTCGGCCACATCTGCTTGGCCTTCGTGCCCGGAATCACTGGTCTGGGCATCGGTCTGACGTTGATCATTCTCGGGACCGGCGGGCTCAAGACGAGCATCACCTCGATCGTCGGCTTCATCCTCGAGGAAGAGACTGAGGCTCGCCGCGACGCCGGCTTCTCCTACTTCTACATGGCGATCAACTCCGGCGCCGTGCTAGGCCCTCTGATCACAGGGTTCGCCCAGAACCAATGGGACTTCCACTTCGGGTTCGGCCTGGCGGCCATCGGCATGATCATCGCGCTCGTCCAGTACGTGATCTCCGCCAAGCACCTGCCGGAGCGCGCCGGTCAGGTCACGAAGCCGCTGCCGAAGGGCGAGTTCGCTCGCGTGGGCCTCATCGGTGCCAGTGCGGTCGTTGTGATCGCCGTGGCCGCCGTGACGGGTCTGCTGCGCGCCGAGCGCCTGGCCACCATCGTTACGACACTCACGCTGGTCGGCGCTGCGGCGTACTTCACCGTGATCCTGCGCGCCAAGCACGTGACCCGATTCGAGAAGAAGCGCGTGGCTTCCTTCATCCCGCTTTTCTTCGCCTCCGGCCTGTACTTCGGGTTCCTCTTCCAGAAGTTCACCGCGACCTCTCTGCTCATTGCGGAACGGGTGAACCTGACCATCGGCAACTGGACCTTCCCGGTCGGCTGGATCACGATGATCTCTTCGCTCTCGGGCGTCCTCACGCTCCCGATCGCCGCAGCCGTGTGGAAGAAGCTCGGCCCCAAGCAGCCCAAGGCTGGGACCAAGTTCTCCATCGGTCTTGTGCAGATCGGCATCGGCTTCTTCTTCATGCTCGGAATCTCCAACCTGTTAGCAGGCCAGATGATCCCGTTCGCGTTCATCATCCTGTTCATGTTCATCGTTGGCAGCTCGGAGATCTTCGTCGGCCCCATCGGGCTCGCTCTCGCGACTCAGATCGGCCCGAAGGCCTTCACCGCGCAGATGGTCGCGCTGAACTTCCTGACGCTCGCGCTCGGCTCGTCCCTTTCCGGCTTGCTCGGTCAGGTCTTCACCACCGTCTCCAACGACACGTACTTCGTCGCGGTGGGCACGACGGCCGTGGTCGCCGGCATCATCCTCTTCTTCTCCCGCAAAGCGGTCCACCGTGGACTCTACGCGGGACTCGGTTGAGTGCCTGGCCAAACCCACTACGAGGAAGCAACACCATGATGAAACCACGCATCGCGGTAGTCGGAACCGGCACCATCGGAGCCCAGGCGCTGTGGCAGCTATCCAAATTGGACTGCGAGGTGACCGGGTATGAGCTCTTCAATCCGGGACACCCCCGCGGCGCCGCAGGAGGTGAATCCCGCCTCTTCCGCCACATCGAGATGGAGGACCTGCGCTACTTGCCCATCGTGGAACGCGCCGACCAGCTGTGGCAAGAGCTCGAGGCCGAGACCGGCGAGCAGCTGCGCAACATCGGAGGTGCCCTCGTCTTCGGCGCGGAATCATCGCCGGCCATGCGCATCGCCCTTCAGGCCGCTGACCTGCTCGGCGATCGGGTTCGTGTAATGACTCGTGAGGAGGTGCGGCGCGAGTACCCGCAATACAACATCGACGACGACGAGCTGGCGATCTTGGACCTGAGGGCCGGGACGATCTTCCCGGAACGCGCCATTCGCACGGCTGCATCAGCGGCGGGTGAGAACGGAGCGACTCTTCGGCCTCACACCCGGGTCACCGACATTCAGCAGCGGGGCAACCGTGTCCTCGTCACCGCTGATGGGCGCACGGAAGAGTACGACAGGGTGCTCGTGGCTGCAGGTGCCTGGACGGCGACACTGCTGCCGGACATGGCCCCCTACCTGGCGACTCGCCGGCTGCTCTCGACGTGGTTCCTTCCGAGGACCGGTGAGTCCGTTGAGGGCATGCTTCCGTTCGTCCGCACTGAGCCCAACTACTCCTATGGGCTGCCCACTGCTGACGGACTGGCGATGAAGCTGGGGCTGGGCTTCGCCCATCATGCGCCGATCGAGTCCCCCGATACGGCTGATCAGCACGTGAGCGAGGAGGACCTCGCGGCGGTACGAGAACTCACTCGCAAGTTCCTGCCCGGATTCGAGGACTACCCCATGCGGATGAACACGTACTTCGAGGCGTACACCCACAGCCGCGTCGAGTACGTGCAGTCGCACCCGAACATGAACAACGTCATCGTGATGGCAGGTTTCTCCGGCAAGGGCTTCAAGAACTGCCCTGCGATCGGTGAGATCGGAGCGCGTCTGGCCTTGGCGCTGCCTCAGCGAGACGAGGCCGCCTTCCTCACCGCCTTCACCCCAGTCGAACAAGTCTGACCCGACTGCGGACAGCGCCCCGCCCTCCGAACCGAGAGCGGGGCGCTGTCCAGTCATGATCCACGAGCAACCTCGAAGCCGGGCGCAACCGTCGTTCCACCTCGTCGAGGACACGCCGTTGGTACCGCCGATGCATCGCGATTCCTTCCCGGGACCTCTTCGCCAGCGCGCTCATCGACCCTCTTGTGGCGCACCCGGCCCGCTGTTCCGCGTTGGATCTGGTGCGGCGAGCACCTGGCCGACCTATTGGAAGAACTCGTTCAGGAGTTCCGTTGTGATTTCCGGTTCTTCTTCAGCCAGGTAATGGCCGCAAGGAACACTGGCGCCCTGCACGGTGCGAGCCCGTTTCTGCCAGACGGCCAGCATGTCGAAGCGACTCCAGACGATGTTCTCCGCACCCCAGATGACCAGAAGCGGGCACTCGATTCGCCGGTCGAGATCGAGGCGGTCATGTTCGAGGTCGACCGTCGCACCCGCGCGGTAGTCCTCGCACATTCCGTGGACCGCACGTGGGTTCGCGATGGCTCGCGAGTAGGCCTCCCAGGCATCTGCGGTGATCACGCCCCGATCGACAAGGTGTCCGAGCTCGTGTCGAAGGAATGATTCAGGGGCGGCAGTGATCAGACTTTCCGGGAAGTCTCCTTCCTGCGTGAAGAAGAACCATTCCCAGTACGCGGACGCGAAAGTGCGATCCGCGTGGTCGTAGAGGGTCAGAGTGGGGAGGATGTCGAGCACTGCGGCTTGCTGGATCCGATCGGGATGATCGAGGGCGAGACGGTGTACAACACGTCCGCCGCGGTCGTGGCCCGCGACTCGGAAGCGCGGGAAGCCGAGTGCTTCCATGACCTGCACTTGGTCGCGTGCCATGGCGCGGAACGAATAGTTCGAATGGTCCGGGTGGCCGACGGGTTGTGAACTCGAGCCGTAGCCCCGCAGATCGGTAGCGACAACGGTGAACCGCTCTGCAAGCTTGGGGGCGACCTCGCGCCACATCGCGGAGGTTTGGGGGCATCCATGCAGGAGTAGTACCGGTGACCCCGATCCGCCCACCACCGCGTTGATCTCGACACCGTCGGCACACATGATCCGTCGCTGCGTGAACCCGTCGAACATCAGGTACCTACCGATCGGCGCTTGGCGCGGCCTGATCCGGCCTGCCGGGCATGGTCAGGCTGAAATGGTTGTCGATGCCTTCAACGAAGCCGTACATCGCGGCGGCGCGAAATGCGGCTGCCAGTTGCGCTTTTGCGGTTTCGGGCTCGGTAGCCGACGAATTGGCGCTGTTCACGCGGTGGCCCCTTTTCCTTCTGGTTGAAGGACCGGTCGGTTTGGGCGAGTGGGAGGTGCTCACAGGCCGCTCGGATCGTCGACGTTTATCTGCAGTGCCGTCCGCAGCCCCTGGCGTCCGGCCGCCGTTATCTCAATTTCACGGCGGTCCCGTCGCACGGATAGCCAGCCCTTGTCCTCAAGGGACTTGGCCAGCACCGCTGCGAGCACCCCGCCGAGATGAGGTCGCCGCTCAGTGGCGTCCGGGCAAGTGGAAGCGAAACGCCGTCGCCCCGCACGGACATCACTTGGAACGATGCCGAGCCGAGCAAAGACATCGTTGGCCTCCGGTCCCAGCCCGACGTCGGCGCCACCCGTCGACCGAACGGCTTTCAGTTCCATGAGTCGCTCGAAGAGGGAGACGCCAAGTCTTCCGGCGAGATGATCGAAGCACGTGCGAGCCAACATGAACGGGTGCGCATAGGACGTCTCGTTCGTCGTGAAACCGACGATGGCGCCGAGCGTGCTGAGCAAGTTGGTGATCTGTTCGTCGGCGAGCCGATAAATGGCTTGGCGGCCGACTCGCTCGACCTCGACCAGTCCGCCGCTGCGAAGTCGCCGCAGATGGTTCGACAGTTGGGGCACGCTCGTCCCCATGTGCATGGCCAGTTCGCTCACGGTCGAGGGGCCGCACTCGGCGAGCCAATCGAGCACTCCAAGGCGAACCGGATCTGCCAGATGCCGAAGGAGGACCAGTCGTGCGTCGTCGGTTCGAGTCGATTGCACGGCAGGACAATAACACTTCAGGATAGCGTGAAACAAGGATGCGGCCGGATGCCCTGGAGAACAGGGGCGGTCAGGCCGCAACGGCGAGTGGCCGGCCTCCGCGGGGGTCACCTTTCTCGCTGCGAATGCGGGCGCGCTCCTTGTGCTGGGCTGCAAGAACATTGGGGTGGCGCGCTTGGGCGTTTGCGACCGCCAGTCCTACGTGGAGAACCTGCTCGTCATGAAGGGAGCCCCGGGCTGGCAGTACCTCTTCGCCGAGGTCGACCTCTGCGACAGGGAGTTCCAGGCCATGGTCAGCCAGCTGGACAGGGCGCTGGAGGCGCTCCCCGTACTGAGGAGTCGCCACCACCGGGATCGGAACCGTCGCAGTCCACCGCCACCGATCTTCGCGCTGCGGCGCGGATTGCCAGCGCGTCGGCCCCGCGCACGCGGGGACTCGCCGGATGGCTGAGTTCTGCGATCTCCACCTCCTCGGCTGAGGAATACTCGACCGGGCACTGGTGCGGCGCCGTGCAGCGAGGAGCGGAAGCAACATGGAAAAAGGGCTGACCGAGCTACTGCGCGAGTTGGAAGAATTCGGCGAAACCAACGACGCGGCGACCGGCGACCGAAGCCGGAAGATGCTGAACATCACCCACGACACCGGCATGTTCCTCGCGTTGCTCGTCAAGGTCGGCAAGTGCAAGAACGTGCTGGAGATCGGGACGTCGAACGGCTACTCGACGCTGTGGCTCGCCGACGCGGTGGGCGAGGGCGGCTCGGTCACGACGATCGAACAAGCGCCTCACAAGATCGCGATGGCCGAGCAGAACTTCCAGCGCGCCGGGCTCCGCCCCCGCATTCGGCAGATCGCGGACGACGCCGGCCGATTCATCGCGTCGCGGAGTGCCGGCGAATACGACTTCATCTTCTTGGACAGCGATCGTGGCCAGTACGCCGACTGGTGGACCTCGTTGCAGCGGATCCTCGCTGACGGCTGCCTGATCGTCGTCGACAACGCGATCTCCCACGCCCACCAGATGGAAGACTTCAACCGGCTGATCGCAGCCTCGGACGGCTACCTCAGCTCCCTGTCCCCGATCGGCAAAGGCGAGCTGCTGATCCTGAAAGACACGTGACCAACCGGTGGTGGAACTTGCCTGACGAGTAGTGCGCACTCTCCGGCCCACGGTGGGGTGGTGGCCGGCCCGGCCTCGACGTGGCTTACGGGCCAGGCGGGGACCTTCGTTGAAACTCGGACGGCGGAGCACGAAGCGGTTAGGGTCGAATCCCTGAGCGATCGCTACTGGATGTTCACCGTGACCGGTTCGCTGCCGGTCGCCCGCACGGTCACGATTGGTGCTCCGGGTGGGGAGGTGACCTCGCCACCGGCCGCCGTGACGGTGTAGCCGTCCGGGTAGTGCAGGTCGGACACGTAGATTTCGGTCAGGGCCGTGCTGTTGGGGCGGTAGGTGTAGCGGAAAGCGCCGTTGGCCGGGTCGAAGTTCATCGAGACCGGTGTGCCCGCGGTGGCCTGCGGATAGGTGCGCACGAGTTGGCGTCCGGCCTCGCCGAGGAACGGGTCCTCTTCGGGTTCCGGGCCGCTGATGCTCGCGTAGTGCCAGTACTGCCATCCGATGAAGCGCTCGTCGGCGCGCGACAGCGAGTTGCCGAGCACCGCGGGGTCGTTGTCGCCGAACTCTGTGAGCAGCGCCGGTGTTCCGGTGCGTTCGGTGAACTTGTCGGCGTTGCCCCAGGTGATGTCGTGCTGTAGCGGGCACATGCCGATCAGTTCCTTGGGCATTCCCAGGTAGATCGCCGACTGGCTGATAATGCAGTAGTCGTGGAAGGAGAACGCGACGTTCGGGTCGTCGATCGGTGGAGTCAGCGGCGGTTCGGCGAGGTGGGTCGGCATGGTCTGGTTCCAGGTGACGTTGGGTTCCCAGAACACCGGCAGGGTGGGGGAGACCTCGCGGATCCGCTCGGTCAGATCCTCGTGCACGGCTTGGTACTGGCGGTCGAACAACGGGCAGCCGAACGGGAAGCAGGTCGGGAAGGCCGTTCCGGGCCACGGTTCGTTCAGCAGCTCGATGCCGAGTACGTTCGGCTTGTCGGCGACCCGGGCGGCCAGCGCGGCCAGCGCGTCACCGAGGTGGTCGACCACGCCGTTCGAGTTGTGCCAGACCTCGTCCCAGCCCGCGTTCATGCTCGGCATCAGGTAGTAGAGGGGAAATCCCGGGTTCGACTCCCACGACTGCGGTCGCGCCTCGATGGCCCACTCCGGAAAACCGTTGCCGCTCCAGCTCTTGCTCAGTCCGTCCTGGTGGTTGTCCAGCAACACGTGGATCCCGGACGCCCCCAGCACGTCGATGACCCCGGCGAGGCGGTCGAGGTAGGCCTCGTCGACGTCGCCTCGGGAAGGCATGAGTCCGTCGAAGGACACCCCGAGCCGAACGGTGTTGAACCCGTGCCGAGCCAGCAACCGTGCGTCGTCCGCGGTCAACGTGAAGCCGTCACCGGGCTCGATGTACGGAGCGTCCTTGTCGACATTGTTCACGCCGTGCAGCAGCACCACGCGGTTCTGCTCGTCGACGAACCAGCGACCGTCGATGCGCAGCGGGGGATCGGCGGTTGCGGCCTGTACCGGGGCCGCGGCGCCCACCATGGTCAATGTGAGCGCGAGGACGAGCAACAACCTGGGCAACCGCAACATGCTGCCTCCTGTCGAATCACCACCGGACCAGGAGTATATGAATAGTTCTCACGTTTGGCCAGGGTGTGCCTGCCTCGGTTTGCTGGGTTCCTGGTCCAGTGAGGCACAGGCAGTCTTCGCGCAGGTGCCACGCGGTGTCACCCGGCCCGGAACGCTGTGCTCAAGGCCGGGCGGCGGCCAGCGGGCCGGTGCCGGGGAGGACGTTGAACACCAGCTGGGTCTCGGTTTGCCGGACGGCCCGGTGGACGTTGATGTGTTCCAAGACCAAGTCGCGCAGCACTTCCGGGGACGCGACGGCGACGTGCAGGAGGTAGTCGTCCTCACCGGCGACGTGGAACGCGGTCAGCATGCCGGGGATCTTCGCGAGCTTGGCGTGGAATCTGAGCACCTCGTCGCGATTGTGGCTGCCCAACCGCACCTTGATGAGCGCCTGGATCGGCAGACCGAGCGCGGCGAGGTCGAGCTGTGCGTGGAACCCCGCGATGACCCCGGCCTCCCGCAGCGCGCGCACTCGGTGGATGCAGGTCGATTCCGCAATGCCGACCCGCGCGGCCAGCGCGGCGTTGGTGATGCGGCCGTCGGCCGCGAGCTCGGCCAGGATCTCCAGATCGGTGGCGTCCAGCCCGGCCTGCTCCGGCGAATTCCTCGATCTGGCCACCTTCACCACGCCACCTTCCGCCACGATCTTCGGTGATCTCGCTGTTGACCGAGGTTCCTTCATCGATTGCGCTCCACACCGATGTTTTCTTGCATGCTACGGCGCATGACCAAGGGTGCTCGCTTCGATTCGCTGGCCGTCCACGCAGGCCGGGAAGACCTGACCCGACTCGGCGTGCACGCCCCGCCGATCGACCTCTCATCGACCAACCCGCTGCCCGACTCCGAGTCCGGTGGCGCCTCCTACGAGTCCATGGCCGGTGGTGGCCGGCCGCTCGCCGAGGGCGGCGCCGTGTACGCGCGGTTGTGGAATCCGACAGTCGCCCGGTTCGAGTCGGCGTTGGCGCAGCTGGAGCGAACGGAAGATGCTGTGGCGTTCTCCTCCGGAATGGCCGCCATGACAGCATCGGTACTGGCGGCCAAGGCCGAACGCGGGGGCCGCCACGTCGTGGCCGTGCGGCCGCTGTACGGGGGCACCGATCACCTCCTCGCATCGGGGCTTCTCGACGTCGAGGTCACCTACTGCGAACCGCACCAGGTCGCCGACGCGGTGACGGGGCACACCTGCCTGGTGGTGGTCGAGACGCCCGCCAATCCCACCCTGGAGCTCACCGACATCAGTGCCGTGGTGACCGCAGCGGCCGGGTGCCCGGTGCTGGTGGACAACACCTTCGCCACCCCCGTGCTCCAGCAACCTGCCCTGCACGGCGCGGACCTGGTGCTGCACAGCGCCACGAAGTACCTCGGCGGTCATGGCGATGTGGTCGGCGGTGTTGTCGCGGCCGATGTGGGATGGTCGGCGGCGTTGCGCCGGGTCCGCGCAGTGACCGGAGCACTGCTGCACCCGATGGCCGGGTACCTGTTGCACCGAGGGCTCGCCACACTGCCGGTCCGCGTCCGAACGCAGCAGGAGACGGCTGCGGAACTGGCCGATTGGCTGCGCTTCCGGCCCGGAGTCCGACACGTGTACTACCCAGGACTGGACGGCAACGGCGCAGCTCTCCTCGGACGCCAGATGAGCGGGTCGGGCGCCATGATCTCCATCCAGCTCGCAGGTGGTCACGAGCACGCGATGCGGGTCACCGACCGCGTTCAGCTGTTCACCCACGCCGTCTCGCTGGGCGGAGTGGACTCGCTCATCGAGCATCCGGCGGCGCTGACTCACCGCCCGGTTCCGGAAGGGGCTCGCCCGGGTGCGGACATCCTGCGGCTGTCCATCGGCCTGGAGGACGTCGAAGACCTGCGCGGCGACCTCGATCAGGCCCTCGCCGCCGCCTTGACCGGCGGGCTGGTGGAGGCCGCAAGCAGCGGAGCACCCGGTTCAGGACGCTGAGCGGACGTTGCTGTTGCCGGGCCATTCGTTGGCACGTCGTGTCGGTCACAGGCCTGGTCGAGGAATCAACCAGTGGGCTGCGGTGTTGCAGCGGTCATGAAACGCATCGGGTTCCTGTCCTTCGGGCATTGGTCCGACACTCCGCATTCGGAGACCAGGACGGCGTCGGATTCGTTGCTGCAGGCCATCGATCTGGCTGTGGCGGCGGAGGAGCTCGGTGCCGACGGGGCTTACTTCCGGGTGCACCACTTCGCCCGGCAGCAGGGTTCGCCGTTTCCGTTGCTGGCCGCGATCGGTGCCCGGACCTCACGCATCGAGATCGGCACCGGCGTGATCGACATGCGGTACGAGAACCCGATGTACATGGCAGAGGATGCCGGGGCGGCGGACCTGATCTCCGGCGGCAGGCTCCAGCTCGGCGTCAGTCGTGGTTCGCCGGAGCAGGTGATCGACGGGTGGCGGTATTTCGGCTACCAGCCAAGCGAGGGCGAGACCGACGCCGACATGGGTCGCAGCCACGCCGAGGTGTTGCTGAAGGTGCTGGAAGGCAAGGGGTTCGCCGAGCCGAACCCGCGTCCGATGTTCGCCAACCCGCCCGGGTTGCTGCGCATCGAGCCGTACTCGGAGGGGTTGCGGGAACGGATCTGGTGGGGTGCCGCCTCCAACGGCACCGCGGCCTGGGCGGCCAAGCTCGGCATGAACCTGATGAGCTCGACCCTCAAGGACGATGAGGGCGGGGCGCCGTTCCACGTGCAGCAGGCCGAGCAGATCCGGGCGTTCCGCAAGGTGTGGGCCGAGGTGGGGTGGCAGCGCGAACCGCGCGTGTCGGTGTCGCGCAGCATCTTCGCGCTCACCAATGACCTGGACCGCGCGTACTTCGGCCGCGACGGCGGCAGCGAGGACCACATCGGCTACATCGACGCGAACACGCGGGCCATCTTCGGCCGTACCTACGCCGCCGAGCCCGACGTGCTGGTGCAGCAACTGGCCGAGGACGAGGCGATCGCGGAGGCTGACACGCTGCTGTTGACCGTGCCCAACCAGCTCGGGGTGGACTACAACAGTCACGTGCTGGACAGCATCCTCACCCACGTCGCGCCCGCGCTCGGCTGGCGCTGACATCCATCGGCGGTCCCGCCGCGCCGGAGGCAACGTCGCCACCGAGGCAGCCGTGCGCGGTCACCAGGTGAGGAGCCCGCTACTCCGGTCGTCGGGCCTACCTGCACGGCAGGACCGAGGGCGCCACGGCGCTGATCGACGGCCAGGGCGGACTCCGCCGATGGGAGGATTGTGTTGACTTGGGCCGCGGTGTAGCGCGCTGAACGCAAGCAAGCTGCGTCGGCTTCTCCTGCGGTTTCTGGATTTTCGCATACCAGTGTCTCTTGTGGACATTTCTGGGGATCAAGGGGGAGCAGGTTCGGATCCTGTCTGACGATCGCGACCGGGGAAGACGACTTCGACGTCGAGCTTGACGGCCACTGACCGTTTCCCTGTGGTTGCCGACCGTTCTGCGCGGGCGCTGGGTATGAGCTGCCTTACAGACGTGCGGGAGATATTTGGATTTTGAGATTCCAGTTATCTAGGGTTGGGCTCGTGCGGCTGACCAAGCGAACAGACCTCGCTCTGCGGATCGCGATGCGCCTGGCGGTTCTGGACGAAGAGACCGCGCCGACGACGCGCGAGGTCGCCGACGCCGTCGCTGTTCCCTACAGCCATGCCGCGAAGGTCGTCACCCTGTTGCAGCGCCTGGGTGTCGTCGAGGCCCGCCGGGGCCGCGGTGGCGGCCTTGCTCTGACCCAGTTGGGGCGCACCGGGTCTCTCGGTCGGCTCGTCCGCGATCTCGAAGGCGTGGGCGATGTGGTGGGCTGCGAGGACGATCCGCCCTGTCCGCTGCGGTCGGCATGTCGACTGCGCACGGCGCTGCGCAACGCCCAGGACGCCTTCTACGCCGCGCTCGACCCGATCACCATCGAGGACCTGGTGGCCGCCCCCACCGGCCCGGTCCTGCTGAGCCTGTCCTCCAGACTTCCGGCGGACTGACCCCGGAATGCGCCACGCCCAATGGTCCATTGCGGCCAAAAATACGAATCTTGAATACCAGTTTGGAGTTCGCCGATGTTGTCCGAGAGATCGATCGAAACGGTGCGCGCCACCCTGCCGGCGGTCAGCGGCGCCATCGGCGAGATCGCGTCGGTGTTCTACGACAAGCTCTTCGCCGCCCACCCCGGCTTGCTGCGCGACCTGTTCAACCGGGGCAACCAGGCAAGCGGTGCGCAGCAACAGGCCCTAGCCGGATCGATCGCAGCGTTCGGCTCGGCTCTCCTGGAATATCCCGGCACCCCGCCCGAGGCGATGCTGAGCCGCATCGCGCACAAGCACGCATCCCTCGGGATCACGCCCGACCAGTACTCGATCGTGCACACCAACCTGTTCGCAGCCATCGCCGAGGTGCTGGGCGAGGCCGTCACGGACGAAGTCGCCGCCGCCTGGAGCGAGGTCTACTGGTCGATGGCGGACGCGCTCATCGCGATCGAAGCCCGCCTCTACGCCGAGGCGGGCATCCCCGACGGCGACGTCTGGCGCGAGTACCGCGTCGTGGGCCGCCTGTCCGACGACGACGTCGTCACCTTCATCGTCCGCCCGGTCGACGGTTCTCCGATCCCCGCGTCGCGCCCCGGCCAGTACGTGTCCGTGCAGGTCGAACTGCCGGACGGGGCGCGTCAGATCCGCCAGTACAGCCTCTCCGGCGCGCCCGCCGACGCATTGCAGTTCACGGTCAAGAAGGTCGTCGGTCAACCCGACGGCGAGGTCTCCAACCATCTGCACGAGCGCATCGCCGAAGGCGACATCCTCCGGATCGGGGCGCCTTTCGGTGATGTCACCCTCGATGACGGCGACGGTCCGGTCCTGCTCGCCTCCGCCGGCATCGGCTGCACGCCGATGATCAGCATGCTCAACCACCTGGTGGCCACCGACTCGCCGCGCCAGGTCATCGCCGTGCACGCCGACCGCGCGCAGGGCGCCCACGCATTCCGCGCCGACCTCGACCAACTCGTCGCGAAGCTGCCCAACGCCACCGCCCACGTCTGGTACGAAGCCCCCGAAAGTCCCTGGCCGACCGACCGCGCCGGCCTGGTCGACCTGACCGCGATCAGCATCCCGAAGGGCATCACGGCCTACCTGTGTGGCCCGTTGCCGTTCCTGCGCGCGGCCCGCGCCCAACTCCGCGAACTCGGCGTCCCGGCGGCCGACATCCACTACGAGGTCTTCGGCCCGGACCTCTGGCTCGGCCAGGACTGACGGTGCCTGGGCTGTCCGCAGGGCCGCGGAGAAGGTGCACATTGGAGAGTCGTTGGGCCGCAGGGGCCTTGGAGAGATCATTCGATGATCGGCGAGGGCGAGCTGGAGCGGTTCAGCACGGGACGACGTGAGCCAGCTGCTCGAGCGGATTGAAGTCGAAACCAAGCGTTCAGCGACTCGTAACAGCCCGACCGGCCCCTGTTCTACCTGGAGGAGCAGTTCCTCACGCACGCCGAGAAGGGCAGGTGGCCTCCCAGGCCGCCTCGATCATCCGGAAGATCTCGTCCACCGCGGCGTCCGGATCGGCCGCCTCACGGGCCAGCGAATAGGCGTCGATCACGAACCTCGCGATCGTCCGGCAGGCCGTTGTGGTCTGTGACAGGTCGGGAACGGCAGCGATGGCCGTTGCCAGTGACTCCGCGTGGCGCAGCCTCATCGACTCCTCGTACTTCCGCAGGGCGGGTGATTCCTCGATCATGCGCCAGATCGGGGCGGCGCCCTCCGCCGTGCAATGTCGCACCAGGGCCTGGATCTCGCGGCGCAGCGCAGGGATGAGCGGCTCGCTCGGCGCCCGGCCGGTGACCGCCTGCGTGAGGCGTTGCTCGAAGTCTTCGTCCTGCTCGAACACCAGGGCCTCTTTGGAGGCGAAATGGGAGAAGAGCGTGGTGACGGCCACGTCGGCCTCAGCGGCCACTTCACGGATGCCCACCGCGTCGTACCCGCGTTCCAGGAAGAGCTGCATAGCGGTGTCAGCGATCTTCTGGCGGGTCGCGGCCTTCTTGCGCTCACGGCGTCCGGACGGCACGGTCATGCCCTAACGCTATCAGATACAAATGTGGATCCGTTCCAAAAGGCTAACTGTTAGTGCTACGGTCTACCGCATGAAGAAGGTGAGCTTCGCCGAGTTCGGCGGTCCGGACGTTCTGCAACTCATAGATGCCGAGGAGCCCCACGCGGGCCCCGGCCAGGTACGCATCGCCGTGCGGGCGGCGGGCGTGAATCCCGTCGACTGGAGGGTCCGTGAAGGCCAGGTCCTGAAGGCCCATCCGATCGAGTTGCCCGCCGGAGTCGGGCTGGACGCCGCTGGGGTGGTGGACGAGGTCGGCGATGGCGTCGAAGGTGTAGAGGTCGGCGACCACGTGTTCGGCGAAGGCTCCAGCACCTACGCCGAGTTCGCCGTGCTGTCGGCCTGGGCCCGAATGCCCGGGGGGCTGACGTTCGAAGAGGCCGCCGGGTACCCCTCCGTGGTGGAGACCGCGCTGCGCATCATCCGCGAGGTCGGTGCGCAGCCCGGACAGACACTGCTGGTCAGCGGTGCGTCCGGGGGAGTCGGATCGGCGGTGCTGCAGATCGCCCGCGACCGCGGCATCACGGTGATCGGCACCGCCGGGGCCGCGAACCAGGACTATCTGCGCAGCCTGGGTGCCCTCGCCACGACGTACGGCGAGGGCTGGGTCGAGCGGGTGCGGCAGCTCGGCCATGTCGACGCGGCCCTCGATCTGGCCGGCTCGGGCGTGATCCGCGAGCTCGTCGAGCTGACCGGGGATCCGCAGAAGGTGGTCTCCATCGCCGATCTCGGTGCGCCGGAGCTCGGTGTCAGATTCTCCGGCGTGGCCGGGAGCGTGCCGGAAGCGCTCGCCGAGGCCGCCGGCCTCATCTCGCGGGGAAAGCTCCACATCCCGGTCGAGAAGTCGTACACGCTCGCCGAGGCTGCGGCGGCGCACATCGACAGCCATGCCGGTCACACGCGCGGGCGCCGCGTCGTGGTCGTCTGAGCCGTTTCCTGCGCACGGCCCGGCAAGCTGAATTCCTTGGCGGTGTTGAACGTGCTTCTCGTTGCCGAGTCCGCCGGGCAGGGATGGCTGCAGGTCTTCGAGCTGGTGCTCGCAGCATGCGGTTCGCGCAATGACCGACTTGGTCGGGTTGCCCGGCTGATTAAGGGGTTTCGGTGGATGAGCTCAGTGGGGAGGTCAGTTCATGTGGCATGCCCGAGGTATCTGAGAGGGCGTCTGTGAACTTGTCGGCCCGACGTGGTCCGCGTCCGCTCGGCCGAGGGCGCCCTCTGCCGCGATGAGTTCTGGCCGGGTCGCGAGTCTGTTCTGGTGACCGCCGTACGACGCTGCGCGGCACGAGACACCACGGAGGACACCATGACGACCACGCCAGACGACCCGGCCACCGCGCTGCCCGGCCGGCCGCCCGTCGTCGACCTGGCCACTTGGCAGGCCGCCCGTGACGAGCTCCTGGCCCGCGAGAAGGCCCACACCCGCGAGGGCGACGCCATCGCCGCTGCCCGCCGCCGGCTGCCGATGGTGGAGTTCGACGGGACGGTCGAGGTCGTCGGACCCGACGGCCCGGTCCCGTTCCTGGACCTGTTCCAGGGCCGCGACGAGCTCGTCGTCTACAAGCACATGTGGCACGACGGCGCGCCGCACCAGGGGCAGTGCGAGGGCTGCACCACCACGGCCTGGCACCTGAAGGACGCCGTCTACCTCAACGCCCGCGGCGTCTCGTTCGCCATCCTGACCACGGGCCGTTGGGACGAGGTGGCCTCCTACGTCGAGTTCATGGGCTACACCCAGCCCTGGTACTCGGTGCGCGACCTGGACGAGCCGGTCGGCGGCAGCATGGGCTACCTCACCTGCTTCCTGCGCGACGGCGACCGCGTGTTCCTCACCTACTCCACGACGAGCCGTGGCAACGAGCCGGTCAACGGGTCCCTCGGCCTGCTCGACATGACGCCTTACGGCCGCCGCGAGGCATGGGAGGACAACCCCGAGGGCTGGCCCGAGGCCCCTCAGGCCGACTCGCCGGTCGGTGGGCATGGCTCGCCGATCTGCTGGTACTGGCGCACGGACGCCGACGGCGTCGCCACCTGGGGTCCGACCAGCCGACCCGTGCCGCAATGGACCCGCCCCGGCGCGACCCCCGTCGAGACCCTCGGCCGGCACGACCACCACCACTGACCGCTTGGTCGGTGGGCGGTTTGCCCGGAGGTGAAGGACTCCTGATAGGAGAGGAGTTCTCTGGGCTCGCACGTATCGTCCCAGTGTCGGCACTCGTCATGCCCTGCTCATCTCGACGACCGCGTGCACGCGCTCGCCCCAATCCAGGGCGGCAGGCCGGATGCTCACCGCAAGGTGGGACCGCTGGGCACGAAGGCGTTGCCGCGGTGCGCTCTTCGGCTGATCGTCAGTTGTAGCCGAGGATCAGGTGGCTCTCTTCGTGGTCGTAGAACGCCGCTTCGGGGTGGGTGTCCTGGTGTGACCACTGCGCCGAATCTGGCGTGGTGGCTGTTGAATCGTTCGCCGAGGTGAGGTTCGTATTCGGCGTGTCTACATGGGACTGTTGAGGCATCTGCATCAACTCTTCCTGACTTCAGTTGTTGGAAATGGCGGTGTTCTCCGTGGAACGGGTCGTCCAGTGCGCGAGGTCGACCACGGTGTCGCGGCCGAACAATGCGCAGGTGCGGTCGCGCAGGGTGAAGACGCTCAGCGGTTTCAGGCCGAGCAGCCTTGCCGCGACGAACGGGCCCGCGATGCGGGTGACGTCGCAGACCGCTCCGATGCGGAACAACGACTGGGATTCCGCGGTCACGTCGTCTCCTCCGGCGCGCAGCACGATTCGCAGCTGAGGCGCGACGGCCCGGGCGGTCACCGCGACGGCGATGTTCTCCAGGCCGTCGGACGAAACCGCCGCCAGTGCTCTGGCCTTCGGCAAGGAGAGGCGTTGCAGCAGGAAGCGATCGCCGCCGCGTCCCAGAACCACGGGGATGCCGAGTTCGCGTGCCAGCGGCAAGCACGGCGCGTGGCGGTCTCGTTCGACGGCCACCACGGGGATTCCCATCGCCTGCAGCTCACAGCACAGCCGCAGCGCGACCTGGCCGAGCCCGACCACCACGACATGGTTGCGGCGCGGAACAGCCCGGGAACCGACGATGCCGGTGAGTCGTCGCGACATGAGCCGGTCCACGAAACCCGCGGTGAACGTCGCCGCCAACGCGAGCACCGCCAGCATGGATGTCGCGGAGAACAGCTTGTACCAAGCGGAGGCGTGCTCGATGGCGGGGGAAGAGCCGACCGTGGTCAAGGTGCGCGCGGCGTTCCAGATCGCGTCGGCCCAGTGCTCCTGGAGGACGGCCCAGGCCAGGACGCTGTCGAGGGCGAGCACGAGCAGCAGGCCGGCGAGTCCGGTGAGCATCGCTCGTGATGAGGTCTCCACCGGCCGGAATTGGCTGCGGAGCATGCGGAATCGGCTTCGCCACGGGGCAGGCAGGTGTAGCGTCCGCCTAACTCGAGTGGTGTGCTCGACGGCTAGTAGTACTTCGTTAAGTCTTGATCTTGTGGGTGGGCGTGGGTGATGATCTCGGTGTGGATCTTGGTGCGGTGGAGCGTGTTCGGGGTGAGTT